>JACCSL010001058.1 GCA_013812995.1 Ardenticatenales bacterium
CCCATGCTGATGGTGCGGCGGCTGGCGGAGGGCGAGCTGGCCCACGAGGAGCGCGGCCCCCAGCCGGTGCGAACCATTCCCATGCACTTTGCCCAGCTTGTCCAGGCCAATACCGTGGACTTTGCGACGGTCTTCGGCGCGGAGTCGGAGAGCCACTTCGCGATGGGGATGCCGCTGACGATGGATATTCGCATCCCCATCAACCTGCGGCGGCTCGTCGAGCGCTCCTCCGGTATCTTTGGCTCGACGGGCACGGGGAAAAGCTTTCTCACGCGGCTGCTGCTCTGCGGCATCATCCGCCACAACGCGGCGGTCAACCTGATCTTCGACATGCACAACGAGTATGCCTACGGCAAGGAGTCGGAGGAGGGCGAGCAGGTCAAGGGGCTGCGCGAGCTATTTCCCTCCAAGATCGTGGTCTACACGCTGGACAAGAAGAACACGCGCGCCACGCATAACCTTGCCATCGGCCTGGACGAGATCGAGCCGGGCGATGTCCTCTCGCTGAGTCGTGAGCTGGGTCTGTCGCCGCTCACCACCGATACGAACCTCGCCATGCTGCACCGCCGCTTCAACAAGAGATGGCTGCGCACCTTCCTTGACATGAACGGTGAGCAACTCGAAGTCTTCTCGACGGAGGTCGGCGGGCACCTTGGCTCGCTCCAGGCACTCCACCGGCGACTCGCCCGCCTGCTGGACCGCGAGTACATCCACGAGCATGTCAGCCACAATGTTTTTTCCGAGATGATGAGCTACCTCGACAAGGGCAAGCATCTCATCCTCCACTTTGGCCGCCATGATGACGTGCTGGATCAGATGATCGTCGCCAACATGGTCACGCGGCGCATCCGCGATCTCTACCAGGAGAAGACGGAAGCTTTTCAACTCTCGCAGAAGAAGAGCGACCGTCCCACCCCGCTGGTCATTACTGTCGAGGAGGCGCACCGCTTCCTCAACCCGGAGATGGCACGGCAGACGATCTTCGGCACCATCGCGCGGGAGCTTCGCAAGTACTATGTCACGCTGCTCATCGTGGACCAGCGGCCCAGCGGCATCGACGACGAGATACTCTCGCAGGTGGGCACGCGCATCTCTGGCAAGCTGCTGGACGACCGCGACCTGGAGGCGGTACTCTCCGGCGTGAGCAACCGCCACGCTATCCGCGCGGGCCTTGCCAGCCTGGACACGAAGCAGCAGGTCATGGTCTTTGGCCATGCGGTACCCATGCCCATCGCGCTGCGCACGCGCCGCTACGACAACGAGTTCTTCCAGGAGATGCGCCAGGAGCCCGGCAAGGTCATTGATCTCTACGCGCCGCCGACCCCGCGCGCGGAAACTCTCAAAGAAGAGTCGTTCGAGGATGAGGTAGACAAGTTATTTGGCCGCTAGCGGCAGAGAGTGGGACCAATGAGGCTAACACGAGTGCTGGGGTGGATGCTGATCGTTATTTTGCCGCTCCTGGCGGCCTGCGAGCGCGGTGGCGAGGGCAGTGTGGCCGAAAGCGGCGCTGGCCCCCAGGTAGTCATCGTCGGGCCGCCCAGCGGCACCCGCATTCCCACGGGCCAGGTGGTCGAGATTCATAGCACCGCGAATGACGAAGCGGGTCTGGTGCAGCGCATCGAGCTGCACATCAACGGGGAGCTGATTGCGGAGGACACCACGCCCATCGCGGAAGGCCAGGCGAGCTTCAGCGTGGTGCAGCGCTGGGTACCCATCGCATCCGGCTCGGTCCAGGTGACCGTCTACGCCTACAACGCGCAGGGCCAGCAGAGCCAACCAGCGGCGATTACCCTGGAGGCCGAGGGCGAACCGCTCCTCCCGCCCACCACGCCCACGGTTACGAAGGCGACACCCGAGCCCACCGCCACGGTGGAGCTGAGTCCCACGCCCGAGGCTGGCATTGTAGGACAGGTCAATGTACAGGCCGGGCTGAACGTGCGCGGCGAGCCCTCGCTGACCGCCGCGCGCATCGGCGGCGTGAACCTGAATGACGCGGTGACCGCTATCGCGCGCAACGAGGCAGGGGACTGGGTGCGCATCCGCTTCGGCCCCGACAATCAGGAGGGGTGGGTTGTGGCGGAGTTCATCACCTGGGAAGGCGATGTTCAGAGCCTGCCGATAGGACAGTGAGTTCTACTCCAGAGCAAAATCGGCAACGAGTGGTAGATGGTCACTAAGCCCTTGCTCGAATATGTCTTCGTGTGACCCTACATCGCAGCGAACCAATTGGGTCAGCAGGATATCGGTGACGAAGAGATAATCTAGTTGCGCTGTGATTGTGCCCTTGGGCGTACGAAAAGTCGGTGTGAGTGCCTCTTTCGTATATCGAAGGCAATCAACGAGGCCAAGGGCAGCCAGTCGGTCCAGGTATTCACGGTTTCCTCTTGGTCCACCGCGCCAGCTATCGAACGTTTCGCATAGGTTAAAATCACCACCAATAATCCAGCACTCGTCTGGCTGTGGTTTGATGCGAGATAGGGCGGCCCATAGAAGATCGCCAACCCAAACATCCCGATTCTGTGTTAGACGAACGGAGCTAACATCTACATCTGCAAGCTGCTTTTTGTCCACGGGCCAGGCAGGGCTATACACGTTCATAACCCTGAGTTTAGGCCCGTGCTCCGGTTGGACTTCGACACCAACGAGGTTCCCTGCGAAATTCTCGATTTCCTTGTCAACCCAGGGAGCAGGGCCTTGCAGCATGATGGGATTTCCAACTGAACCACGCACAAGGATAGTTGTCATAAAACGCTGGGGCGAACCATTTTTGCCAGTGGGGAACTTCTGGACAATTTTGTAGTGTTGTTGGACTTGCTGTGGGATATGAGAGACTTCTTGGAGCAGTGCGAGGTCAGGCGCAAGGTCCAGGAGGTGGTCCCAGACACTACTCTGTGCGGAAGCTCGTCGACAGTTCCAAGAAACAACTCTCATCTCGCACCTCCTTTTGGATTGGTATTTTGCTGCACCCTACGTTGCCCATCGTATATCTCAATGCCAACCAAAATGACGAGACAAGCAAGCGGAATGAGCACGAACATAAAATCGTTCTCGCGAATGCCGATGACGGTGTTGAGGAAGAAGAGCCAGGGAAGAACCAGCAGCGCCAGAGCAGCGAGTATCGCGGGAACACGCCAGCCATGCTCCCACGCCTGGCGCAGCCAGCTCAGCAGCGGGATGAGCAGCATTGCCTGATTCGTGGTGCCGGTCTGGAAGGGAATCAGCAGGCTAACGAGCAGCGTCCAATAGAGCGCCCGCTCGACCGCTCCAACGCTTTCCCGCTGCCGCACCCCTCGCCACCACGCCGCGAGCATCGCCAGCACGAGGAGCCCCGCCAGGAATGTACTAAGCAGCTCCGCGCCGCCCGGCCAGAGCGCCGTCGAGAGCACCAGTAGCGGCGAGCGCCCGCCCGCCACCTCGGCATAGCGCTGCAAATCCTCGATGAAGCTCAGCGGCCAGCGCGGGAAGAGCATCATCGACGACAGCAGCAGCGCCCCCCCCGCGAAAAGCAGCCCCCCCAGGAAGCGCCAGCGCCGCTGCGCGAGCGTCCAGAGCAGCAGCCAGGGAGCCACCACGATGACCATCTGCGGCTTGATGACCGTTGCGGCCAGGGCCACGCCCGCCCACGCATCGTTGCCCCGTTGTAGCGCCAGCAGCGTGAGCAGAATAAAAAGTGTGATGTGCAGCGTGAACTGCCCCAGGAGAATCGTTCGTGCGACGGGGTAGAAGAGGAGCGTACCAAGCACGATGGCGACCAAACCGAGCGGTTTGGGTCGCCACTGCTCCAGCCGCAGCGAGGAGAGCACGAGGGCGATGGTGATCCACTGGAGGGCCGTCATCCAGAACGCCTGCGCCCACTCGTAGGGGAGATAGGCGAGGGGCCAGAAGGTGAAGAGCACCGGCAGCGGGTAGGCAAACCCCCCGCGACTGACTTCCTCCGGTGGAAAGCTCAGGAGGGGCAGCACCTCGTAGGCGACATCGAGCGCGTAGGGGTCGCGCCCCTGCAAGAGTAGCGCGCGCGCCCCATACCAGCGCGAAAAAAAGTCATTTGCCCCCGTGTGCTGGTAGGTGAACCCCTGGTAGAGCAGCACGCTCTGTAGAATATACAGCACCCCGAGGATCAGTCCCACCAGCAGCCATTGTTTTTTCACCAAGTGAAAGTATCCCCAGGTATCCTCAAGTGGTCACAGCGTGCTGACAACGAACACAAGCGGTTGAACGGCAATGATGGGAGTAATCTCCGTCAGATTGGGTGAGTATGCTGAAATTGCGAGAATGTCCCGCACGGGGGGGTGGCGGAGAATATCAAGCACCATTTTGCGGAGGGGGAGTGGCATAGGATCTAAGCCAACGAGTGGAAAACTGCGTGGTCCCACATCCGTTTGTTGTATTAAGAGGGTGTAATCAAATAAGGTTATACCCACTACCTGCTGCTCCTGCTGATTGATTCGCAGTAGAATATGATCAGTCAACTCAATGCCAGTAACATGCTTGCCCGGTGCAAACGAAATGTAGAGCGTATCGCTCTCCTGATCATAGTGGTAGCTAGGTTCTGTCATTTTTCACCAGACCGCTTTCTGATAGGCTGTGACGATGTAGTTGTTAGTGGCTTCCCCGTTTTCACCCTCATTGAACCGAAAAAGAACAATAACGACAATATGGGTATTATCCTCAACCAAATCTGTGAATGTGTGACTATACCGATATTTTTGCGGATTAAGTGAATCTTGCTGGCGACGACCATATTGGATCACTTCTTTGAGATGCTCTTCATAACCAGCCATTTCAGGATGGTTAAGCGGATCAATGATATGTTCCCATCGTTCCTCTGTCATATAGATCAGGTTGTTTTGGTGGTCCTGCACGGTCCAGCGCCTACCTGCTGTCATAACTTACCTCATTTTGGTGGACGCTCGGGCAACCTAACTGTATTATACGACCTCACTTTCCCTCTCGCAATGCTTGCAAAGACCCATCTCCTCTGCAAAGTGGAGATCGCTCGCCGGAGATGATATACCCTGATGGACCGCCTGCGCTCACCCTGCCTGCTCGCGCTGCTCTTGCTTTTTGTGACCTTCTTTGTCGTTCAGGCGCGCACCCTCAACACCTTCGAGCCGGACTATGACGAGGGGGTTTACCTGGCGGAGGCGCATCTCGTCGCGGCGGGGCATGGCCTCTACAGCGAGGTTCACTCGGCCTCGCCGCCGCTTTTTATCTGGGGGATCGCTGCGATTTTCCGGGCAGCGGGCGGGCCAGCGGTGCTCGCGGTGCGGCTTGTTATTCTGCTGACAGGGGCACTGGGGCTGGCAGCGACGGCGCGCATCGGGTACCGGCTCGCGCAGCCGGGGGGCCAGGAGACAGCCGCGCTCTACGCGGCACTGCTGCTGCTCTGGCTTCCGCTCTGGCGCTACGTTGGGCGCGTGGGCATGGCGGACATTCCCTCCCTCTCGCTCTCGCTGCTTGCCATTGCCCTGGCGCTGGAGGGATGGCGCGGCGGGCGGCGCTGGTATGCGTTGGGGGGCGTTGCGGCGGGCCTCGCCCTGGGGATCAAGCTGCTGGCGGCCTACAC
>JACCSL010000016.1 GCA_013812995.1 Ardenticatenales bacterium
CGTAGATCGAGAGACGATACGTTGGTGATACGACTGGAACCTTGGTGTGGTCCAGATTTTACGCGGCGACCTCTTCGCCGCAACCGCCTATCTGAAATTCTTAAGGTTCTGGCCCAACCGCCGAACATTTGTTCTGTTGTGCCACTCCCAAGATACCAAATTGCTTGGTCGCTGTCAATGCTTCACATAGAATCAGCCTTGCCGTTCGATTCGCCTAAAGCGCCTACCGTTGGCATCCCAGGGCTCAAGCCTCTGGGCTTTCTCTCACTGAGGTTCGTAAATCAAAAAAAGCCCAGTGACCCACTGGGCTTTTTTGATTTACTCTCCTAGCAACCTGCGGCGCAGCACGGGGTCTTCCCAGAGCCAGTCAATGAAGCCGCCGATGGCATTGGCGGCTTCATGGCGTAGCCGTGTGCCCCCTACGATGAACATCATAACAAAGAGGATGATGGCCAGAGGGATAGGCCCCCCCATCATCGTGACGCTGGCAACCACGCCCATTCCTACCGAGACGAGTGCCCGCACATTATCGGCGCTGCTGGGCTTGTAGGGCACAGGGAGCGTCGAGCGCATCGGGACCAGGGCGGCGGGCGCGCGGCGCTGAAGCGGCGCATCTGTCGTTGGGGCGGGCCTGGCAACTGCCGGGGCTGGCGGAGGCGTGGCAATGGGCGTGCTCTTCTTGCGACGCGGCGGGCGCGCGGGTTCCGGCTCCGGGTCTTTCATCCACTGGGGCGTGGGCCGCGCGGGTTCCGGTTCCGGGTCTTTCATCCACTGGGGCGTTGAGGGCGTTGGGTCGGTGAGGCGCTTGGCGGCACGCGGCGGCTCCGCAGAGGGCGCGGGCGGTACCCGTGCCCCACACTCGCGGCAGAATTCCTTCGCGTGGGTGATGAGAACCCCACACTCCTCGCAGTAGCGTGCCAGCACGAGTGCAGTTCCACACTCGTTGCAGAAGCCGTCCCCCGCAAACTGGGTTAACTCGCAGGCCGGGCAGATGTGGGTTGGGGTGCTCATGGGAACAGTGCCTCCCGCCGTCGCCGCAGCCCCCAGAAGCCCAGCAGGGACAGAGCCGTAAAGGCAAAGGCCAGCCAGCGATTGATCTCCATCGTCGTCGTTACGTTTTCATGGATCGTTTCGAATCGATCCCGGACAATCCCTCGTTCCTTCCGGGCGGCCTCGCGGGCGGCCTTGTAGGCTCCCTCACTGGCCGTACGGTACTCCTCGCTGGCATTGCCTGCGGAAAGATCCTGACCTAGACGGTCATTGGCTTGGCGAAAGCGTTGGATGGCACCCCGTAACTCCTCTAGCGCCTGGGCTTCGCCCTCAAACGTCGCATTGGCGACCAGAGGGGTACGCGGCAGACTATACTTGCTCTGCCCGCGCTGCGCAGTCTCAATGACATCGGAGCGCATGGACCCGCCATTGTTGAATGGCGTGTCGGTGCAGGCGAGCTCGCCACACAGCTGTTGCTCCAGCAGAAAAAGATATTGGTCTGCATCCCGCAGGAACCCTGTGGCCTGGCCCCGGTCGAAGATCGCCATGTTTTCCATCGCATCGGTCTGAGTAAGCAGTGCCTCCACCGCCTGGATACCCGAGATGGTATCGTAGGCATCGCGGACCAGCACTTTGACATCCTGAGCGGCAAAGAACAGGGTGAAGTTGAGCCAGGCAAAGAGCACAATCCCAAGGACCGACGCGACGGCCAGTTCCCAGGTCCACCCATAGTGCATCCAGAAGCGTGTCACCCCCAGAGCAAGGAGCAAAAGGAGTACCATGAGCCCCCCAACCACCATAAGCGCCTGCTGCCAATTGGTGAGTGCCGCACTGGTGGTTGCATAGGATTCTTCCATACTCTCCAGTTTGACGCTCTCCAGACCATTGAGCGCAGGAATAACCTCCTGGACCAGGGTTTGATGGCTCTCCAGGAAGGCGGTTTTGGCGCGCTCTACCTCACCCACCGCTACAAAGGCTACCATTGCATCAATGTCTGCCTTGTAGCGCAGCGTGGCCTGATCAGCCGCCTCGAAGACAGCATACTCTCCATATAAGCGGTCGCTCCGGTTCTGCCAGAGGTTGCGCACCTCCTCCTGGTAGAGCCGCCAGCTTCGGCGGCTTTCATCCAGGGATTGGGCAGCCGCATCCGTCCCCTGCTGTGACAGATAATCGGCCGCCTCGCTGTGGTGCGCGAGCAGCGCGGAGCGTGCGCCCTGCGCAGCATCGGCGGAGACAGCGCTATCCGCGACAATCTTGCGGTATCGCTCCAGGGCATCCTGAACAGCGAGGAAACTCACCACTGTTGTCAGAATTCCCATGAGGACTAGCCCCACAAGCAGGAATTGTAGAAGTCCTCTGGCCCGCTGGACCATCACCGAATAGCGTTCCTGGCGACCCGGCGAGGTAAGTTTGGGTGTTACGGCTGTCGTAGTCATCTTTGCCTGTTGCCTTTTGCCTTTTCGTTAAATTTTCCCCGTCTTTGCCAGCCGCCCCGTCTGCCCCGCGAGCAACTTGGCCGTTTTGACCTCGGCGGACCCTGCTTTGGCTTTGAGACGCCCGGTTTGGGCATCAAAGAGGGCCTTGAGCTGTGCCGTCGCCAGCGAGCCGGTTTGCTCGGCGGCCTTGAGCGCCGCCGTGAGGCGCGCGGTGGCAAGGTCCACATTTCCTGCTTCCAGCGCGGCGATCCCCTCTTCCTGGAGCCGGACAATCTCTTCCTCGCCGCGATAG
>JACCSL010000855.1 GCA_013812995.1 Ardenticatenales bacterium
GACAAGAACCGCATCGGCGAGATGGGAATCGGCATCAATTCCGAGATTCATGCCCCGACCGGCTACCTGCTCACGGACGAGAAGATTATGGGAACGGTTCACTTTGCCATCGGTCACAACCAGTTCATGGGCGGCAACAACAAGAGCACCATGCACTGGGACATGGTGATGCTACAGCCGACAGTAACGCTGGATGACCAGGTGCTGCTGGATGATGGACGGTTTACTCTAAAGGGATTCGCGGATTGAGCGTGTCGCCGGGACGTCGCGGTTTTACAGGAGGGAAAAGTGGTGTACCAGCCAAACTATGAGCGAATCGCGCAGAAGATAGTCAAAGAGAGTCTCCGGGTGCAGCCTGGAGAGCAGGTTGTGATCGATGTCCGCGCCGATGCGGTGCCCTATGGCGAACAGATCGCGGTGGAGATATTCAAGGCAGGGGGCGTCGCGGCCCTGATCCTGCACAGCGACGAGCTGAAGTATCACCAGATCATGGATACCCCGACGGAGCAACTGGCTCTCCCTGAGCGGCCCGCGATTGCCGCCACGGGGGCCGCGGATTTCAATATCAACGTTGGCCTCTTTGATGCCGAGCCGGACCGCTTCCGCGACCTGCCGGACGAGAAGATGCGGGCCTACGAGATGCAGCGACAGCATCGCCGCCCTGCGTTGTATGGTCGCGAGGGAGCCCGCTGGCTGGGCACGGATTACCCCACGCGCTACATGGCGCAACTCGTCGGGATGACCTGGACCCGCTTCTTCGAAATGTTCTGGCGGGCGATGGATATCGACTATGGTGATCTGCGCGAGCGGGCCGAAGAGGTGGCGGAGCGGCTAGCGTCTTCAACCCATATTCAAATCACCACGCCCCGTGGAACCGACCTCAGCCTCCAGCGCGGCGAGCGGGCGATCCACAAGGATGATGGCATTATCCGGACGCTCGGAAACCTCCCGGCGGGTGAGGTCTATTTTGCCCCGGTCGAGGAATCGGCGGAGGGGCGGCTGGTGGCGGATCAGGGCTATTTCCAGTTTGAGCGCATCAGCGGCCTGGAGTTCCAGATTGAGGGCGGCGTATTGACACCCCTCAAGGCCGCCCAGGGCTTTGACCTGTTCATGCACCAGTGGGAACTCGCTACGGGGGACAAGGATCACCTTGGCGAGATCGGCATTGGCATCAACCCGGAGCTTCACACCGCCACGGGCTACCCGCTGACCGATGATAAGGTTGAAGGCATTGTCCACCTGACCCTGGGGCGCAATGACCTGACCGGGGGGACAAACAGAAGTTCGTTTCGCTGGCCCGTGCTGCTCACTCAGGCCACAATCAAACTGGATGACCGCTTGCTCCTGGACAAGGGCCGTCTGGTGCGGCGCTAGGCTCCTATGGTTGCAAATGCGATTACCCTGAGCCGCCTGCTGCTGTTGGCTATCGTGATTGGCTTCCTGTACTTTGGTGGCCCCGCGCTGAAGTTCGCGGCGTTTGTACTCACGATTGTAATTATCGTGATGGATGCGATTGATGGCTGGGTCGCGCGCGTACGCGGCGAGACGAGCGAGCTGGGCTCTGTCATGGACATCGCGATTGATCGCGTGGTGGAAAACGTCTACTGGATCGTCTACGCCGATCTGAACCTGGTTCCGGTCTGGGTCGCGCTGGTCGTTATCTCGCGCGGCATCATCACCGACGCCATTCGGGGCTTTGTCCTGGCCAAGGGCGAAACCGCGTTCGAGATGATGCATAACCCGCTGGCGCGTTGGCTGGTCAGTGGGCGACCCATGCGCGCCTTCTACGGGGGTATCAAGGCGGTGGTCTTCGCGGCCCTGGCGCTGCAATTGGCCCTGCGCGAGTGGTATGCAGGGGCGGCGTGGCTCCCACCGCTGGAGAGCTTTTTCTTTATCTTGGTGCTGCTCACGGTCACTATCACGGTGCTGCGCGGGATTCCGGTTATACTGGAGAGCCGCCGCTACTTCCTTAGCGAGCCCGCGAGCTAGCCATGTTGGGAATGATCGATGGTCGCCGCCTGAAACGGGGCTGGGATCAAAATGAACTGGGCGCGCTGCTCCTTGGAGAGCCGCCCTATGAGTATGAAGAGCAGTCGGACACGCAGGCACGCTTCACCCGGCTGCGCCAGGTGTCCGACTTTTTGCGCTGCCGCACAGCGGCGGAGCGGGATCGTGTTCTGCCCCAAACGATAAATGTGCTGGAGAGCAGCACAGAGGCATGGGCCAAAGCCGGAGCGATTTTTCTCCGGCAGGCGTTTGGCTTCATCCAGCCCACCATACGTGACGATGACGTTGAGAAGTAAGGAGAGTCGTATGACCTATCTATCTGTTGAAGAATATCGGGTTCGCCTGAACAAAGAGAGCAAGAATATCGAGGGGAAGATGTGGCTCCGCGAGGGGCAGGAGTGGGAGGTCGAGATCGAGGAGGGCGGCGCGCGACTGACCGCCACGGCCCAGGCCGAAGAGAGCGACAGGCTACCCCACCATCTCTTCACGCGCGTCATCGAGACGCTGGCCGCTGCTGACACCCGTATCTTTGCCTGCGGAACCTGTGTCAATTTCCGACGCAGCCCTTCCCAGCAGGCACGGGGATGGCTGGGCTATTGCAGCTATCGCGGCGACCACGCCGAGGCACCGCCCTACCC
>JACCSL010000857.1 GCA_013812995.1 Ardenticatenales bacterium
GCCAAAGACCACGAGCGGACGCGGCGGAGACATCTCGGCGACCTCGGCGGCAAGGGCCTGGAGTTCCTCGGCGCTCTCCTGCGACATGGCAGAGAGCGCCAACATGGCAGGGCGCAAAATTTCAAGCGTGGCGCGCATATCCACGAGCGGCACATTCTGCCCCAGATAGAGCACACGCAGACCATTGCGCCGCAGAAAGAATGAGAAGAAGAGCAGCCCCAGCTCGTGCTGCTCATGGGGAGCGCACCCCGCCACGACGAGCGGGGCCTCACGATTAAAGGGTTGGACACTCATGAGCGCCATCACCTTCCGCTCTACATAGGCCGTCGAGAAGTGTTCCACTTGGACCGAAACCTCGCCCCGATGCCACTGCTCCCCAATCTCGACCATGACGGGGTGAAGCACCGAGCTTATGACGTCCTCCAGAGGATAGAGCGCAAACAGTTCGCCTAGCAGGTTCTCTGCCTGTGGCTCGTCAAAGGCCCGGAACGCAGTCAGAAGGCGCGTCTGCGCAGAAACAAAATCGTGGCTCTGCTCAGGCGCAGCAGGATGCTGGGCGTCGCCAGGAATAAGCGCGGGCATCTCTTGCCCCTTGCTAGCCCGGCGATAGAGTTTTACCGACTGGCTGATGGAGATTCCCGCCTCAACCCGCTCTCGCAGCCAGCGAATCAGGGCGATATCGCGCTCGGAGTAGAGGCGATAGTTGCTCCCCGTGCGGTCAGGGAGTGGCACGCCGTAGCGACGTTCCCAGGCTCGGAGCGTTGCCGCAGAGACACCTGTTTCGTGAACGACAGCCTTGGTATTGAAAAGGGGAGCCGTCGAGTAGCGGGAGAGATCAAGGTCGGCCATAAGGACTGACTCTTTCTGGTGGTGTGCCCCAAGAGAACGAGATAACGCTACCAGCACGCGTCGGCAACTATACTGAAAAGTCAGGGATGGTCAAGGGTTGTACAAAGCCTGTACGAAGCAAGTGCTTGCAAGGCCAATTGGTGCATTGTGCGCACTCTTTTGCTCATCAGATGGATGCCTTATTATTGGGCAGCAAAGTAGCAGCGTCTTGTTGAGCACAGGGGAGAGTAGGGATGAGCCGATATATAGGTGCGATTGACCAGGGCACGACGAGTACCCGCTTCATGATCTTTGACCACGCCGGGGCCGAGATCGGACGCCACCAGCTGGAGCATGAGCAAATCCTTCCCCAGGCCGGCTGGGTCGAGCACGATCCCGAGGAGGTGTGGGAGCGTGCCCGAACAGTGATTCGGGGGGCACTCTCCCGCACGGGGCTCACTGCCGCGGATCTGGCTGCTATCGGGGTGACGAACCAGCGCGAGACAACGGTGGTCTGGAACCCGAAAACCGGGCGTCCCTGGTACAACGCGATTGTCTGGCAGGACACACGCACCGACCGCATCGCCGAAGCACTCAAACGCAGCGGTAAAGGGGCTCTTATCCAGAGCAAGTCGGGACTTCCCCCAGCCACCTATTTTTCTGGCGGTAAAATTCAGTGGATCCTGGAAAATGTCGAGGGGGTGCGCCAGGCGGCTGAGCGCGGTGAGGCGCTCTTTGGAACAATGGATAGCTGGATTATCTGGCAATTGACGGGTGGGCCGGATGGCGGTGCGCACGTCACGGATGTCACGAATGCCAGCCGCACCATGCTCATGGACCTGGAAACATTGGCGTGGGATGACGAATTGCTCGACCTCTTTACCATCCCTCGGGTGATGCTCCCGGAGATTCGCCCGTCCTCAGATACTACCCCCTATGGCATAAGTCGTGCTGCGGGACCGTTGGAGGGGGAGGTACCGATTTGCGGGGCCCTGGGGGACCAGCAGGCGGCAACCGTCGGGCAGGTCTGCTATGCGCCTGGCGAGGCCAAGAATACCTACGGCACCGGCAATTTTATGCTCCTCAACACCGGCACCGAGATTGTGCCCTCGAAGGCAGGGCTTTTGACAACCGCCTGCTATAAGATGAATGGAGATCAGGCAATCTATGCACTGGAAGGTTCCATTGCGGTGACGGGGTCAGCGGTGCAGTGGCTAAGAGATCAAATGGGCATTATTCACGATGCGGCGGAGATCGAAACGCTGGCAAACTCCGTTACGGACAATGGAGGAATGTACTTTGTTCCGGCTTTCTCTGGCCTCTTCGCCCCGCACTGGCGCTCCGACGCACGCGGCGTGATGGTCGGACTCTCACGCTTCAACAATAAGGGGCACCTGGCCCGCGCCACGCTGGAGGCAATCTGCTATCAGACGCGCGATGTGTTGGACGCGATGGTGGCCGACTCGGGGGTGCATCTAGAGGTGCTCAAGGTAGATGGCGGGGCCACCGCCAACGATACGCTCATGCAACTTCAGGCTGATATTCTGGGTGTACCCGTCGTACGTCCTGTTGTGGCAGAAACCACGAGCCTGGGCGCGGCCTACGCGGCGGGGCTGGCGGTCGGCTTCTGGAACACTCTGGAGGAGCTGCGCGCCAACTGGAAGGCGGCACACCGCTGGGAGCCACGCTGGAACGAGGATCAGCGCGAGAGCGGCTACGCGGGCTGGAAAAAGGCGGTTTCGCGCACCCTGGAGTGGGTCGAGGTGCAGTAAGAATCAACGTCACATTCCAAGTTGTGCTACGTCTTACTATTTATGACACCAAAGAATATCCAAAAACAGAGGAGGTTTATATCGAAATAGTATCTAAACCCTTGACAATAGACGGTGGATGGCTTATCCTGTCTCACAATTAAACTACGCGTAAAACCGTTGTCGAGAAGCGTGTTGTATCCCCACAACCATTAAATTTGTTGCACTCCAATCATCGGTGGGTGATGCGTAAGCCCCATCTCCCAAAGAAAGAGGGTTGTCATGCGAAGAAGTAGTCCCTTTATTGTTGTGTTCCTCGCAGTGCTTGTTACATTCGCCATCGCCTCGCCTGCTGCGGCCTTCTACGATACAGTCACGGGCCAACTCCGCAATTTCAACAACGGCAACTGGCTCTATGGTGCCACCGTCGAGGCATACAACTGCGACACATTCGAGACTGCTGGCACACAAGTCGTTCCTGCCGGAACCACAACCTTCAGCATTGACGTCAGCGCCTACAATGCCCTTCAGGTAGCCTCCTACCCGATATGTGTTGAGGTGTTCTGGAACATGGACACGGCCAACAATTACACTCCTGGCAATGTGACGAAGGGGCCGTTCCGCAACGCCTTAGCTGCTGCTGGGTCGCTCAACACCGGTGCCTATACCGCCGAGGCTCCTCTCTCGGTGCGCCTCTCCAGCCTCACGGCCACCGCCGCTGCCAGCCAGATCAAGGTGCAGTGGGCATCGGCCTCGGAGGTGAACAATGTTGGCTTCAATATCTATCGCAGCACGACCGCCGAGGCTCCGAGTCAGCAGATGAACAATGCCCTGATTGCCTCTCAGGCGTCGGGCTCCAGCGAGGGCTACAGCTACGAGTGGGCTGACAGCGCCGTTCAGGCCGGGGTCACCTACTACTACTGGCTGGAAGATGTGGATGCCAATGGGGATCGCAAGATGAGCGGCCCGGTGAGCGCCTCGCCCGAGGCTCCCACGGCCGTGGAACTCAGCACACTCAGCGCAGCCTCCACGCCGATGGCGGGGACTCTACCCCTGGTCGGCATCGGCCTACTGGGCCTCGCCGCCGCAGGGACCATTGCTTGGCGACGCCGCCGCTAATTGTACCTGCCGACTTTATAGAGAAGGGCTGCCTCGTGAGGCAGCCCTTCTTTGTTTATGCTTATCGCGAAGGAGAGGAAAAAATGGCTCTACCGGCCATAGGCGAGCAGGCGCGAAAGTTAGTCGCTGCGCAGAAAGAAATTCCCGAAGAGCAATTGACAGTGGTGACCATTGAGGAGGTTACCTGGTCGGATTCCAGCCTGGGTTGCCCTCAACCAGGTCGGCAATATCTCAAATCGATTCGGGAGGGGGTAAGAATCATCGTTGAAGGAAAGGGGAAACGCTTCTATGTGCATGGAGATGCACAGGGCCGACTGTTTATCTGCGACAATCCCCGCCGGGCGGTGGGTGAAAGTCGCTGAGTGATGCGTGGGGGAGTCACGCGACTCCCCCACACCA
>JACCSL010000091.1 GCA_013812995.1 Ardenticatenales bacterium
GCCTAGGACCACACTATCAGCGTAGTGAAGCGCCTCCTCCGGCAAAAAGGTGGGGTGATAGCCGCCCACGACGACGGGAATCCCCTGCCGCCGATAATGCGTCGCGATCTGGTATCCACGTCGGGCGGTGTAAGTCTCGATGGTAAGCGCCACGAGATCCGTGGGCTCATCGAGCGGGACAGGCTCCAGCCGCTCATCGTAGAAGGTCAGCTCATCCCCCGGCGGAGTGAGCCCAGCCAGGATGGCGAAGGCCAGAGGCTCCATCGCGTCGGCGGCGCGCCCCCCGTGGATACTGGGGCGAATGAAGGTAATTTTCAAGGGTTCATCCCGTTTTCATCTCATTCACCTGCGCCGCAAAGGCTCGTAGCGCCGCATCGTTCTCCGTGAAACCGGGGAAGAAGGCGATGTCGTCCAGGATGCGCCGGTCATCGCGAAGCAGGGCATAAGTGGTGGCAAAGGCCCGTAGGCTACGCAGGCCGCGCGGCAGGAAGAACACCGTCTGCGTCTGACAGCCACCCGTCGCGGTGGGTCGCCCCGTGAAGAGCACGTAGAACTCGATAGGCTCCTGCACCGCTGTCCAGGCCAGGTGCCCCCCGATGGTCGTGAAGCTGGCGCTGATTGCGCCCCGCTCTGTGCCGGTTAGCTGACGGAGAAGCGGGGCACGGGGCCTGCCGCGCAACTCAACGGTCACGCGGTAGGGTGGCTCCACAGTGAGGCGGGGCGACTCCAGCAGATCCATACCATGCAGGGCCTCGAAGTGCGCGGCGTCCAGACCATTGGCGATGACGAGGTGCGGGTGGCAGCGAATGTGCTGCGATGGGGGGCAAAGCGTCCAGAAGCGCGTGGCAGCAGGCAGCTGCGGGAGATCAAAAAGTGGCTCGGGACCATTGAAGAGCCAGAGTAATCCCCAGCGCTCCTGCACAGGATAGGCACGGACATGTCGCTGGGGCGGCTCGGCCAGCCCTGGCGCGGCGCGGCACTGTCCGTCCGGGCCGAAGCGCCAGTTGTGAAAGGCGCACTGTAGCTCCTCGCCTACTACAGTGCCATGTCCCAGGTTTGCGCCCAGGTGTGGGCAACGTGCATCCATGACATGGACTCTGCCCGAAGCAGCGCGGTAGAGCACCACCTTGCGCCCCAGCAGATCGAACGACCTGACTTTTCCCCGCCCCACCGCTGCCGAGCGCGCCACCACATACCACGACTGCACATTCACCGCTGGATTGTTGAAGTTGGCGCGCATCAGCCCGCGTTTTTCAACCGGTAAAGTTGGGGATCAGATTTCTGATTTTGACAGTGACCTCGGCCAACTCCTTCCCTTCCTTCTCGATTTTGAACGTGTGGAAGTGGCTCATCGTTTCCTCGCAGGCCGCCGCAAAAAACATCCCCACATCGACATAGTTCCCGGCCTCGTAATCGTCTGCAAATGTGATCGAGTTTTTGCCTGCAAGCTTGATTTGCTCATTCTCTGTGGTCAGCCCCTGCACCGAATACTCGAAGTCAAGATAGATATACATGGATCCCTCCAAGGGAATAGTCTGCGGTGATGCATCTTCTACGTTGGATTTTCAAGGGCCTGCGGGGAAATGTCAATGCCAGGGTGTGCCTTTCCGTCCTCACGCCACCAACTGCTGCCCGACCATCCACTCGCAGTTGTAATATTTATGTAAATTATGGGCATAGAAGCGGTAGCCCAGGTTCGCGGCCAGGGCGACGGGCAGGAGCTTGCGTGCACCCAGAAGCCGCTGCGCGATGGAGCGGTAGCTATACGTTTGCTTCCAGGCCCACTCCGTACCGCGCAGCAACTGCTCGGGGCTCATGTGGCGCGGCTGGTAGACAACGTGCTGCCCATCGTAGAGCGTCCAATCCTCGGTCAGAATCCGCCCCTCAGCTTTGAGGCGGCGGTAGAGGGGCGTGGCGGGGAATGGGGTCTGAATGGCGTAGCGCGGCAGGTCGATGCGGGCCTTCTGGACAAACTCGACGGTTCGGGCAAAACTCTCTGTGTTGTCCTCGTCGAAGCCGAAGACGAAGGTGCCCATGATAGCGATGTTGTGGTCATGCAGCCGCCGCACGACGGTGAAGTAATCCTGCTTCAGGTTGAAGCCCTTGTGCGTCTCCGCGAGCGACGCCTCGGAGAGCGTCTCGAAGCCGATGAGAAGCCCCCGGCAGCCGCTGCGCGCCGCCAGGTCGAGCAACGCCTCGTCCCTGGCAATCAGCGTGGTGGCGAGGCCCCCCCACTGGATTTTCAGCGGGATGAGCGCGGTGAATAGCTCGCGAGCATAGGGCAGGTCGGCGATGAGGTTCAGGTCCAGAAAGATCAGCCGCTTTGCCCCCATCGCGCGAATCTCCGCCACGACCTCGCCCACGGGCCGCTGGAGCGGGCGACCCCACGCGGTGGGCACCACACAAAAATCACAATGGTGAATGCAACCGCGCGTCGCCTCGATGGTGTGCATCGCTGTGACGCCGCCCTGCGGCATGAGGTCACGGCGCAGGGGCGGCAGATTGGCAAGGCTGAGCCCTGGGCGCTGGTTATAGCGCTCCTTCATCTGCCCTGATACGAAATCTTGCAGGAGCTGCGGCCAGGATTCCTCCGCGTAGCCGACCACGACCGCATCAGCGTGGCGCGCCGCCTCGTCGGGGACGAGCGTGGGGTGAACCCCGCCCAGAACAACGGGAATCCCGCGCCGCCGGAAGTGCGCGGCTATCTCGTAGGCGCGCGGAGCGGTGCCCGTGATGGCGCTGATGCCGACCAGGTCCGCCTCCGCCGCCAGGTCGAGCTCCTGCGTGCCCTCGTCGAGCAGGGTAATTTCCGCGTTGAGTGACTGGGGAACGAGCCCTGCCAGCGTGGGCAAGGTCAGGGGCATGTAGCGCAGCGACTTCTTCCAGATGCCCGTGCGGTGGCGGTAGAGCGGGCCGCGCGGCGAGAGGAGGAGGATACGGAGAGGGTGACTCATGGGCTGCTCCTTCTGCAAGGATTGGAATGACGTTGGATTATAACGTGGGCTATGATATTGACCTCTTTCGCTCCCATGCCATACTACTCAAGAAGAAGTCACTTTGATCTGGAACGGTAATGCTCGAACACCCTGATCTCCCATCGCCCCCTTCCCCCTATGACGCGCGGATCGCGCAGCAGTTGGCCTCGCTCGAAGAGGCCGGGCTGATTCGCCGCGCCGCGCAGGATGCCGGGCCAGACTATCTCTTCCATCACGCGCTCGTCCATCATGCGGTGTATGAGTCGCTGCTGCGGACGGATCGCCGTGCGCTGCACCGCCTCGTCGGTGAGATCCTGGAGGCGCTCTATCAAGATCAGTTGCCCCCGCACGAGCTGGCCCCGCTGCTGGCAGAGCATTTCGCGCAGGCGGGCGAGCAAACACGCGCCCTGCAATATCGCATCCAGGCCGCCGATGCCGCAGCGGAGCGCTATGCCAACCAGGAGGCGATTCGCCACTATAGCGCGGCCATCGAGGAAGCACGCGCCCTGCTGGCGTCCGAGCCAGGCTCTGCCCAGAACGTTGCGGTGCGTCCGTCGCTCAAGTCGCTCTATCTGAAACGCGGGCGGCTGCTGGAAATCAGCGGGCGCTATGAGGAGGCGCTCGCGGGCTACGAGGAGATGGCACAATTCGCGCAGGCGCAAAAAGATACGGCGCTGGAAGTGGGCTCACTGCTCGCCAGGGCAACAGTCTATGCCACCTTCACAACCGTCCACGATGCCACGGCTGGGCAAGCGCTGGCCGAGCAGGCGCAGCGCCTTGCACAGAGCCTGGGGGATGCCGCTGGCGAGGCAATGAGTCTCTGGATTTTGATGCTGGTGAGCGGGTCGCGCCGGACGTACGCGGAGGCCATTGGCTACGGTGAGCAGGCGTTGGCTCTGGCGGAAGCGGCCGAGTTACCCGAGCAGCTCGCGCAGGTCATGAACGATATGACGTTCAACCACCTGGCGCTGGGCCAACTGGAAGAGGCACAACGGCACCTTGAGCGCGCCGAGCCCATCTGGCGCACTCTGGCGAATGGGAGCATGTTAGCCGAAAACCTAACGCGGCAGGCGGTGATTCACCACCTGCACGGGGAGCATCAAGCAGCGGCACGCCTCGCCGAAGAGGCATACCAGATCAACCTACAGATCGGGAGTTTCTGGGGCCAAGCCTTCAGTGTGATCTGGCGCGCGGCGACTCTGCTGGCGCGCGGCTATCTTGGGGAGGCAATCGAGGGTCTGCAAGAGGCGCTCAGGTTGAGCCATCTGGGTGGGTTCGCCAGTGCTCCCTTCTATATTTGCATCCAGCTGACAGGGGCCTACATCGAGCTTGGACAGCCTGGACGTGCCTATGATCTCATCCGCGAGGTGAGTGGGCAGAGAGAGCTGGCGCGCCTGGACAACCCCCTGCTCTTGATGTTGGTACTTACCCTGAAGGTCCATGAGGAGCAAACCGAGGAGGCGGAGCAGCTGTTGGGCATCATCCGCTCGATGGAGCCGTCCCCTGAATCCCAACAATACGCGATTTTGCTCAGGCAGGCAGAGACAGAGCTTCGCTTGAAGCAGGGACGCTATGAGGAAACCATTGAGCTCGCTCAGAGAACACAGGCAAGGATGAAGCGGGCAGGCATCACCTACATGCTGCCCCAGCTTCTTTATCTGGAGGCGCAGGGCCTGCGGGCCACCGGGCAGCTAGCGGAGGCACGGGCGCGGCTCAGCGAGGCAAGCGACCTGGCCGCGACGATGGAGGCCAGGCCAATGCTCTGGCCTATCCTTGTGGCCCTGGGTAACCTGGAAAGCCAGCTTGGAAACCCGCAGGCGGCGCAGCAGCGCCATCACGAGGCGGGGGCGCTGCTGGCCTTCATCGTAGAGCACTGCCCCGCCG
>JACCSL010000116.1 GCA_013812995.1 Ardenticatenales bacterium
CTTCATGCCCGCGCGGGCGTGGCCTACCAAAATCGCCCCTCCCCCACCGACTTGTGGGTAAGGAGTAGCTTCCCACCTCAGAGCGCAATTTTTGTCAAAAGTCCAATCCATAATGCCCGCGCGGGCGTGGCGGAGGAGAGCCTCCCCTACCCCAACGCCGCCACCATCGCGTGCACCCGCGCCGCGTGCGCCGGGTCCAGCGCCGACAGGTCCGGCGCTCGCTCGCCGGAGAGCACCGCGTTGAGGGCGCGGCCCAAGGCGCGGAATTCCGCCGGGATAGTCCCATCCTGGGCTATGGCCTGGGTCGCGCTGTGGAGCTGCGATGCCATCTGCGGCGGGGCGTCCGCGCGGCAGGCCGCGCCCACCATGTCGATGAGTTGATCGATGGTGAGGCCCTGTGGCTTCTCCTGGGCGGGAGCAGGGCTGGTTGCAGCGGCTGGCGCGGCTCCCGGCGACGCCGCGCCGGAGAGCTGGGCGAGGATGGTGTGGACGATGACAAACTTTGTGCGGTCCAAGTCCGTCCGTAGCACCTCAAGGTCGCGCTCGCCAGCGACAATTTGCTTTATAGCAGTGGCAGCTTGTTGCCATTGCTCACCTCCAGCCTGCATTTTTGGGTATTGGCCTTCCAGCCAAGCGGCGGCGGTGCTATCTCCTTGTGTGGTCTGAACCACGGCTGCAATGAGTTGGTGAAATTGCCGTATCCCATGCTGCGCCCCCGCATAGGCCGCGTAGCTATCCTGCGCCTTGCGCCGCCACTGCGCTGCCTCCGCTGCGCGGCCCTGCGCGGCGGTGATGCGGGCGAGGATGGAGTAATCCTTCCATATTTCGGTTGAAGAATCGCCAATGGCCTCATCTATTTCCACTGCTCGCAGCGCATAGTGCTCTGCCTCAGCGAGACGATTTTGGGAGAGGTAGAGGTCGGCGAGGTTGTTGTAGGTCGGAGCTGCATATTGGTGTTGTCCAATCTGCTCAAAGCCTTCTGCTGCCCGCAAATACCACCGCTCGGCATCCTCCAGCCACCCCGCGCCTTGAGCGACAATGGCAAGTTGGTTGCAAGTCTCTGCAACTCCCTTGGGATTGTTCATCTGCTCTTTTAGCTTGAGGCTTTCCCGATGGCAGCGCTCCGCCTCTTCCCAGTTCTTTGCCTCCTCCGCTACCCTCCCCAACTGGTGCCAGGCAACGGCCTCCATCTGTGGCTCGCCCAGCGCGCGGAAGGTCTCCAGCGCCTCGGTGTGCCGTCGTACTGCTTCGCCCAGGTCGCCGCGCGCCAGCGCTAAGTTGCCAAGTTGGCCGAGGGCAACGCCAACGCCTCTTTGGTCTTTCACCGCACGAAGTAGCTCAAGCGCCATTTCATACTTCTGCTGGGCCTCATCAAATTGGCCCAGTGCCGCTAAACTAGCCGCCCAGCGTCCCCAACAAGCCCCTACCATTCCTTTTGCACTCTCATTCGATTCGCTGAGGGCCTCGAATTCTTGCAATGCCCGTCTTTGATAGGCGATGGCCTGCGAGTGCCGCCCCTGCTCCGCTACGTACTCTCCCAACATTGTAAGCGTCATCGCATGATCATAGGCAACCTCGTAGGCCGCGCCTGCTTCCATTTTTGCTAGCAGTTCCTTGAACAGACGTTCAGCCTCCGCTGCGCGGCCCTGCTGGAGCAGCGCCTCCCCCTGCTGGCTGCGCATCAGGTATTCCGCCTTTGTCAGCCCCGCGTCACCTGTCACCTGCAACGCTGCCACCTTTTGCAGTAGCATCGCCTGCTCCCGCCAGCGCCCGAAGACGTTTAGGAACAGAGCAATGCGAGCAGCAAAGTCTATCGCCGCTGCGGCCTCGCCTGCGGCGATGGTCAGGTCGAGGGCGCGCTGGAGGTTGGGCATCTCGCGCTGGGCGATGGCACGGGCCTGGTGGGGTCTTTGGGTGTCAGCCTGGTAGAGGGACTTGGCTGTGCTGTAGTATTCTCTCCAGTATCTCTCTTCCAACTCGGCCCGGCGCGCCGCCGGGAGTTGAGAAGAAAGGTAGGGCAGGAGCGTGGGATGGAAGCGGAGGAAGGGATGAATAATGCCGGGCAGCGACTCAACGGAGACGAGCGCGGCCTGCTCCATCTCGGCGCGGGCGCTCTTCCAGAGGTCGGGGTCTATCTCGGTTATTTCCAAAATCCTGCTCTCAAACGCCACTCCCTGGAACACCGCGAGGTCCGGGAGGGCGGCGCGGGTGGCGGCGCCCAGGCGGCGCAGGGAGAACTCCAGGGAGACGGCGAGGCTCTCGTTGCGCTCCTTGGCCGCGCCGGTGATGAAGCCAGGCAGGAGTTCCTCGAAGCGCGCGGTGAGCT
Source organism: Ardenticatenales bacterium (assembly GCA_013812995.1). Classification (GTDB taxonomy): domain Bacteria; phylum Chloroflexota; class Anaerolineae; order Ardenticatenales; family Ardenticatenaceae; genus JACCSL01. The sequence goes on from JACCSL010000116.1 coordinate 2,327, forward strand.
CGGCGGGTTGCATCTGGCGCAGGTGGGGCAGCACCAGGTTCAGCGAGAGCGGGTGGCCCCCCAGCCGCTCCATCAAATCCAGCAGCGGCTCGCGCTGGATGCGCCCGCGCTCCACGCCATGCGCGTCCAGGATCGCCCCCGCCAGCTCCAGCGCCTCATACGAGGCCAGCCCGCGCAGTTCCAGGTGGCGGCACCCCTTCGAGGGGGCGAAGCGATTGTCATTGAAGGCGGTGTCGCGCGAGGTTATCAGCACGCGGCTCTGGCCCGCGTTGGCCCAGGTCGCGACGGCGTTCAGGATGTCGCGCAGCTCCTCTGGGGGCATCACGGGCTCCCGCCCCAGCACCGATTCAAAGTTGTCCAGAATCAGCAGCGCGGGTTTTTCGCGCAGCAGTTCCGCCACGCGCGCCACCGCGTCGCCGCCCTGCGCCGCGAAATTCTCGTCGCCGCTCACCGCTTGCCCCACCCAGGAGCACAGTTGCGCCAGCGAGCCGCCATGCTCGAAGGAGACGAACGCCGCCCCGCCCGGAAAGCGCCCTGTGCGGTAGAACCAGCGCCCCGCCTCCGCCGCCAGCGTTGTCTTGCCCAGCCCCCCGAAGCCCCACAGCACCACCACCGGGTGGGCTGCCAGCGCCCGCTCCAGCCGCAGCAACTCCCGCGCCCGCCCGTGGAACCCATGCAGCGGCTCCCCTGGCAGCCCACCGGGCGAACTGGGGTTGGTTAGCGCAAGCGGTTTGCTCTTTCCCCCTCTCCTGACGTCGGGACGCGAAGCGGGTTTCGTTCCAGAGGGGGCGGCCGAAGGCCGGGGGAGAGGGCCAAACACCACCGGGTCGGTGGCCTGCTGGTAGAGAGCGGGGAGAAACCAATCCTTGAGGCGGATGGTGTACTCGCCGAGCTCGCCGTGCTCATCGCGGCGCGTGATGGAGTGGCGCTTGGTGTCGGCCAGCAGCGCGCGCCGCGCCTCATCGGTGGCCTGCCCGACGGTCAGCCCATCGACCAGATTCTCATAGAACGCGCCCACGAACTTGCGCGTGGCCTCGACGAGCACGGCGTAGTTCATCGCCAGCACGCTGCCCACCCCCGCGCGGATCAGCCGCGTGGCGACGCTGGCGTAGGGGTTGCTCTCCTCTTTCTGCGAGGCACTCTGGCAGGCGCTCAGCACCATCAGCGGCACCCCGCTGCTGTTGAGCAGGTTCCCCAGCCGGTTGGCATCCACCAGATCCTTCTGGTGCTTGTCGTCCTCGAAGAGCAGGTAGCCCAACCCTTCCTTCATCTGGTACACGCCATGCCCATCAAAGTGGACTACATGGATGGGCGGTGCCCTGCGGCTACGCAGCCGCTTGTCCAGCGCCTGGAGCGTGGGCGGGTAGAGAAACTCGACCTCGGCGCGCCCCTCCAGCTCTTCCAGCGCGTCCAGCAGCGGCTGCGCGTCGGCGCGTGGGTCGAAGAAGCCCCCCTCGTCAGGCCGCGCCACGACGACGAGCACCCGCACCGGCAACTCAAAGGGTTTGACATCGCTCTCCGTCACCTTGAGCAGCCGCCGCCGCACCGCGATGCCCTGCGTGAAGAGATGGCCGCCCTCGTCGGCCAGCAACTCCCAGGGCAGGCGCAGCACACCCGGGTCAACCGCATCGATGGTCAGCAACTTGCCCTGGGTGCGCGTGTCGGCAAACTGTTGCCACAGCCGCGCGGCGTCCCGATCCGCCGTGATGCTCGCCAGGAGGCCCTGCCCCCACTCGTCCAGCTGCGCCTCAACGCGCCGGGCGCGCTCGTGGTCCGTCTCCGTGGGCCAGGTCGAGAATTCCTCCACGTACCAGCGTATCTCGGCGAGCTGCTTGTCATCCAGCGGCGGCGTGAAGGTGACAGCGGGGCTGCGGGTTCCCTTGTCCGGGCGGAAGAGATCGACGGTGATGGGCGAGCCTTCCTCTTTTTCCTCAGAGAGAAAGTGGACAGCGAGTTCAAGGGGGGCAGACATAGGGGGCTCCTTGTGAGAACGAAAGGGCAAAAGGCAAACGGGTCAAGGCAAAAGGTATCTGGTGCTTTCAAGGAACTGGCATTGCCTTTGCCATGAAACTGCGTTGATTGTAACCGACGCGGTGGCGGGGTTCAACGCCCTCTTGACGATGCAACAGGGCTTCGCAAAAGTCGCGGTTCTGCGAGCATGGCCCTCTCCCCCACTTCGCTTCGCTCAGTGTCCCCTCTCCCGAAATCGGGAGAGGGGCGGCTGAAAGCCGGGGAGAGGGCCACGGTGGCACTCCATGGATCGGACGTTTGAGAAGCCCTGGACGATACAATGGATAACACTCTCACCTCCGTTAGCCGCTCGTCGTTACTTTCGACTTTTGCCCTTTGACTTTCCCCTTTTAGGGGCCTACTTGGTGCCTTTTGACTTTCCGTTCCCCCGCCCTTCCCCTATAATGCGCCGCAGCAACGGAACCTACAGAGGAGCCCTCGACTGATGAGCCTACGCCTTTTTCGCCATGCCGCGCTGATCGGCACGATGGATGAGGCGCGACGCGAGATCCCTGACGGTGCCCTGGTGGTACGCGACCGGGAAATCGTGGCAGTTGGTCCCACAGAAGAGCTTGTGCCTGAGTGGGAGGATCAGGTGGAGCGCATCACAGATGTCCGAGATATGATTCTGCTCCCAGGGCTCGTGAACACGCACCACCACCTCTACCAGACCCTCACCCGCGCCGTGCCCGCCGCCCAGAATGCCAAACTCTTCGATTGGCTGGTGACGCACTACCCCATCTGGGCGGGGCTGACGAGCGAGGCGATCTACATCAGCGCCCTCACCGGGCTGGCCGAGCTGATGCTGAGTGGCTGCACCACCGCCTCGGACCACCTCTACCTCTACCCGAACGACTGCGACATCGAGGACGAGATTCGCGCCGCCCAGGAACTTGGCATCCGCTTCCATCCCACGCGCGGCTCGATGAGCCTGGGCGAGAGCCAGGGTGGCCTGCCGCCCGACCGGGTGACCGAGGACGAGGCGACAATCTTAAAAAAGACGCAGCAGGCCATCGAGCGGTGGAACGAGCCGGACCGCTTTGGCATGGTGCGGGTGGGGGTCGCGCCCTGCTCGCCCTTCTCCGTCACGCCCGACCTCATGCGCGAGAGCGCGGCGCTGGCGCGGAGCTATGGCGTGGGAATGCATACCCACCTGGCGGAGACCCTGGACGAGGAAACCTTCTGCCTGGAACGCTTCGGGCAGCGGCCAGCGGAGTACGCGGCCTCGCTGGGCTGGACAGGCGAGGAGGTCTGGTGGGCGCACTCGGTGCATGTGAACCCGGCGGAAATCGCCGCGATGGCCGCGACGGGCACGGGCATGAGCCACTGCCCCAGCAGCAACATGCGCCTGGCAAGCGGCATCGCCCCCATCCGCGCCATGCGCGATGCGAATGTCAAGGTCTCGCTCGGTGTGGATGGCTCCGCGTCCAACGACGGCTGTCACCTGCTGGGCGAGGCGCGCCAGGCGATGCTCCTCCAGCGGGTGCTCGGCCAGCCCGACGCCATGACGGCGCGCGAGGCCCTGGAACTGGCGACGCTGGGCGGTGCCGCTGTGCTCGGGCGCACCGATATCGGGGCACTGGCTCCTGGCATGGCCGCCGATGTGATTGGCTTCCGGCTGGACCGGCTGGAGTACGCGGGGGCCTACCCCCACGACCCGCTGGCCGCGTTGATTTTCTGCTACCCGCGCCAGGCCGACATGGTGATGATCAATGGTCGCCTGCGGGTCGATCACGGGGAGCTGCTGGGCTGGGAACTGGGCAAACTCGTTGAACGACACAACGAGCTTGCCAGGGCGCTGGTTGAAAAGACAGTGTAGCTTTTACCCACCCTTTTTGAGGAGAAGCGAGAACCCCATGCGACGCTTATACATTCTATGCACACTCACCGTGCTGATTACCCTGCTGCTGGCTGCCTGCGGAGGCAGCAACACCCCGGCAGGAACGCCGGGAGCGGATGGAGGGAGCACACCAGCCCCTTCGAGCGAGGGCCCAAAAATCACGCTGGCCGAGGGGGAAAAGCTAAAGGTCGCCTTCGTCTACGTGGCTCCTATTGGCGATCTGGGGTGGACCTGGGCGCACGATCAGGCGCGCATCGCCATCCAGGAAGAGTTCGGTGATCGTGTGGAGGCAACCTATGTGGAAAATGTGCCGGAAGGGCCAGAGTCGGCGCGCGTCATCCGCGACTTTGCGCAGAAGGGATACCATCTGATCTTCACCACCTCTTTCGGGTACATGGACCCCACCGTGGAGGTCGCCACGGAGTTCCCCAATACCTGGTTTGTTCATATCTCCGGCTACAAGACGGCCCCGAATGTCAGCACGGTCTTCGGGCGGATGGAGATACCGCGCTACCTGAGCGGAATCGTGGCGGGAAGCGCGACGGAGAGCAACATCATTGGCTATGTGGCTGCCTTTGACATTCCCGAGGTGGTGCGTGGCATCAACGCCTTCACTCTGGGCGTGCGCTCCGTCAATCCCGAGGCCGAGGTAAGAGTCGTCTACACCAGTACCTGGTTCGGCCCGCCCCAGGAGCGGGAGGCGGCGCAGGCCCTGCTCGACCAGGGCGCAGATGTCATCGCCCAGCATCAGGACACGACGGAACCGCAGAAGGCTGCCGCAGAAGCAGAGGCGCTCTCGATTGGCTATGACTCGGACATGAGCGGCTTCGTGGGCGATACGGTGCTGACCAGCCCGGTCTGGGACTGGGGTGTAAAGTACAAGGAGATCGTGCAGCAGGTGCTGGATGGCACCTATCGGAGCGAATCCTACTACGGAGCGGAGATTGTGGGCCTGGCCCCCTTCAGCCCGCAGGTGGATGCCCGCATCGTCAGCATCGTCGAAGAGCAGGACGCGGCGATTCGGGCGGGCACGGCTGACGTCTTCTGCGGCCCGATTAACTCCAACACCGGGGTACTCGTCGTGGCGGAGGGCAAGTGTCTGACCGATGCCGAGCTTCTGTCGATGGATTGGTACGTGGAGGGTGTCGTGGGCGAAGCCCCTGCCGAGGCCAAGGAGGGAATGGGCGAGGAGAGCAGCAAGGTTCCGGCCCGGACCATCAGCGAATAAGCATAGCCGGCACGGATAGCGCGACATGAGAGACCCCTGGATTCACCTGAGGAGCTAACGTCTATGCAGCGTTTATGGCGTTTACTTGTTGCTTTGTCCCTACTGATGGCGCTGTTGGTGGCCTGCGGTGGGGGCTCCCAATCCACCACGGGCACCAGTTCGCCGAATGTTGAGCGCGCGGCGGGTGAGCCCCTGAAGATCGCCTTCATCTACAATGGACCAATTGGCGATCTGGGGTGGAATTGGGCCCACGATCAGGGACGTCTGGCAATCAGCGAGGAATTCAGGGATCGAGTCCTGATGACCTCTGTGGAGAGTGTCTCGGAGGAACAGGCCACACAGGTGATCCGCGACTATGCCCAGCAGGGATATCACCTCATCTTCACACCTGCCTCTGGCTTCATCGATCCGACCATCGAGGTGGCAAAAGAATTCCCCAACACCTGGTTTATCCATGCCTCGGGGAGCAAGACGGCCCCGAACGTCAGCACGGTCTTCGGGCGGATGGAGATACCGCGCTACCTGAGCGGAATCGTGGCGGGAAGCGCGACGGAGAGC
>JACCSL010000139.1 GCA_013812995.1 Ardenticatenales bacterium
ATCCTCGGCGGTGCGAAGGCTGGTTGTTTCAGTGCTGGTTGCCATTTATCACCTCCTACTCAGGGCAACTTACCCTGTTTGAGCAAGGCAGTGGCCTTGGATTGGGGTTGTGTCCCAGTTGCTGGCAAGAGAAACGGGCCTGACAGGCCCGTAAGTCTGCTAATTAAGTCAATTTGCTTGCTCCCGCGACGCACGCTAGCGAGTATATCACAGCGTTTTTTGCAAAGTCAATCCTCTTGGCGATTTCTCTCTGCATCACAGAACAGGCTGAAATAGTAGCCACGCGCCGCAGGAATGACCAAAACTCCTCTTGCAGAAAACTACCGCCGCCCCTTGAGTTGCCGCCAGATCATCCAGGCCGCCCCGGCAATCATGCTGTAGGAGATACGACCCTCCTCCTCGCGGGTAAAGTACCACCCCGCACTGAAGCCGATCAGCATGATGGTATCGGTCAGGCGGTTGAAGGCACCCTCGATGCCCTCCAGGCGATCCAGCGCCGGCTGCACCGCCTCCTCGGCCAGGTCTCCGTCCTCAATGCGCCGCAGGAGCCGATCCAGGCGGCGCGGCAGGGCGACAAGCAACACGGCCAACTCGCTGGCCTCGCGTGCCGCCTCGCCGATGGCCCCGACTGCCTCCGCCCCAATGAGACGGCGCGCGAAGGGCTCCAGACCGCCGAGGGGACTGAACTGGGGGTCCAACCCGGTGGCGATGCCGCTCAGAATGCCGAGGGTGCGCCCCAGAAAGATGAAATCCTGCGGAATCTGAAAGGGGAAATCATAGATGATGTCCCGAAACTGCTGGATGAGCTGCTCGACCTCCGCGTAGTCGATGCTGGTCAGCTCAGCCATGCTCATCCCGTAGTAGCGGTCAAAGAGCGTTTCCAGTGCTGCTATCAGGGCGCGGTTGTCCGCCTCCGGTAGTAAGAAGCCCAGCTCTTTGGACAGACGAATCAGCTCGGCGTAATCGCGCTGCACGGTAGCGATGACCATGCGGCGCATCAGGGCGCGGCTGCGCTCCGAGATATGGCCCACCATGCCAAAATCGATGAAAACCAGATCGAAGGAGCGATTGACCCGCCGACCGGACTCCCCGCGTGGGCGGATGAACAGGTTGCCAGGATGGGGGTCCGCGTGAAAGAAGCCATCCTCGAACACCTGCTTGAGATAGACCGAGAACATCTTCTCGGCCACCTCCGCGCGGCTGATGCCTGCTCGCTCCAGCGCCTCGTACTCATTGATCTTGATACCCAGAATCCGCTCCAGCGTGAGGATACGTACCGTCGTCAGCGGCCAGTAGGGGCGGGGCAGGTCTACATGGGGATCATCCTTGAAATTCTCCGCGAACTGCTCGGCGTGGCGGGCCTCGGCCACATAGTCTAGTTCCAGGCGCAGGGTCGCGGCGAACTCTTCGTAGAGAGCGTCCAGCTTCACGCGGCGGCGGATGAAGGAGATGTTCTTGAGGGTGTTGATAGCTCCCCGGAGGGCGCGCAGGTCCACCTCGATGATGGCACGGATGCCAGGGCGCTGGACCTTCACCGCCACCTCCTCGCCCGTGTGGAGGCGCGCAAAATGCACCTGCCCCAGCGAGGCAGCGGCCTTGGCTGTTTTATCGAAGTCGGCGAAGACCTGTTCCGGGCGCGCCTGCAACTCGCGGATAATTTGTTCCTCAATGGCGAACCAGGGAACGGGCTGGACCTCGTCTTGTAGGTCGGCGAGAATGGCGGTGATGTCGGGGGGGAGCACATCGGCGCGGGAGGAGAAAAATTGTCCTAGCTTGATCCAGACCCCGCCCATACGCAGGGCAAAGTCGCGGTATTCTTTGGCCCAGCCCTGGCGGCGCTCCACGGCGTTCCGGTTCAGGAAGCCGAGGCGAAAGCGATAGGGCAGCACCACCTCCCACCACCAGATTTCGACGAGCGTGCTCGCGAGATAGAGCGAGGTGGTCCAGAAGCGGCGGCGCAGATCAGCGGGATGAGGGTGGTAGATGGCCATGAAGTGTGCGTCTCACAAACAGACGATGACACCCGACGCATGTCTGCGCACGGCGTGGGTGGCATTGCGTGTGTCAACGATGAGTGCGCTGTGGCGCACGATTCCTTCCCAGTTGTAGGAGCGATGAGCCGTCAAAATCAGCACGAGTTCTGCTGCTTCCAGGTCATCGGCGTGCAGCTCCGGCAGGCTACCGAGGCGCGTGCCATCGGGTAGCTCGCAGGTGGGAACCACGGGGTCATGGAAGAGTACCTCGGCCCCCAACTCGCGCAGCTGTTGGAGAATGGGCAGGGCGGGGCTGTCGCGTATGTCTGCCACATCGGCCTTGTAGCTCACGCCCAGGGCCAGGATGCGCGAGCCATTGATGGCTTTGCGTTTCTGGTTCAGCGCGCGGCTCACCAGCGTTACCACATGGTCCGCCATCGAGGCGTTGACCTCGCTCGCCAGGCGGATGAAGCGGGCCTCATAGTCTAGGG
>JACCSL010000142.1 GCA_013812995.1 Ardenticatenales bacterium
ACTATACCAACATTCCCCTAACCTACTATCTGGATCACGAACTCACTCATGCCCTCGCCAACTCGCTCATTCCGGAAGAGGGCGAAAGCAACTCCGTACTGGCCGAAGGGCTTGCCACATGGGCCACAGGAGGGCATTATGGACCAGAACCCATTCATGCCCTGGCGGCGGCGCTGCCCGCGATGGGACGCTACGTCCCGCTGGAGCGGCTGCTGAGCGACTTTCGCGCCGAGCAACACGAGATTGCCTACATCCAATCCGCCTCCTTCGTTGGGTGGCTGGTCGAGCGCGACGGGTTGGATACCGTCAAAGCCTTCTATGGAGCAGCCAACGACCCCGAGCGCTTCTTCAATGCTGGGTACCCGGAGCTGGAAGCGGAGTGGCTACAATGGCTAGAGCAAGAGTGGGGCCGAGATGTGGCCCATCATCGGGCGTGGTGGGAGGCACAGATCCGCTTCTTCGATACCATGCGGCGCTATGAGGAGCGCCTGGATTCCTTTGCCAGAGAACTTCCGGATTCTCCCGAGGGCTGGTCATTGGCGCAACGGCTTCAATACAGCGAGAATGTGGATACACCTTTGGCTATTGCGCTGGAAAGCCACCTGATTGAGGCCAGCGAGCAGCTTGTCTGTAACGACGACCCGACCTCAACCCTGACCCTGTTGGACGAGGTTCTGGAAACCGTGGAGGAGGGCAATGTCGCGCCCGGTGGCACCCTGGCGGATCGTCTGGCAGTGGCGGAGCTACTGACCCTACAGGATAAAGCACTCCGGCAGCGACAAAGTGCCGCCTGGATGGCAACTGCGGCCCCGGCGCTCCACCCGCAGGTGGCATGGACCCTGCTGGACATGGCCCGGCACGGCCCACTCCGCCAGGAGAGTGTCTGGGTACAGCCGCAGGGGGAGCAGATGGTGGCCCTGGTCGCCTGGTATCCCCTGCGTGGCGGACAGGGGCGAGCTTTTCACCTGACCTTTACCCCTCACGAGGAGGGATGGCGCGTCGAGCAGATGCGTCGCCTCCCCGCTGATCATTTGATTCCAAGGAGCGAGCGGCTATGCAGGAGCTAGCCAGTGGCGTCTACTACGATTCGTCGTTCCGCAACGTCAACCTCGGGCTTGTCGTGACCAACGAGGGCGTGGTCGTTGTGGATACCCCGATGATGCCGACCGCCGCCCGCGAATGGCGGCGACGGGCCGAAGCGCATGGTCCCATCCAGTATGTGGTCAATACCGACCATCTGCAAGAGCATGTCATGGGAAATCACTTTTTACCTGGGGATATCATCGCCCATGATGAGACGCGTGGCCGCATGAGGATGACCGACAAGGCAAAGGAGCAATTCCGTAAGTTTGTGCTGGAGAACGATGCACCGGAGGCCGAGGCACTCATGGCAAATTATGAGCTACGCTTCCCGAACATCACGCTCTTTGACCATTTGACGATCCACCTGGGCAGCCGCGAACTGGAGTTTATCTACCTTCCAGGGCATACGCCCAACAGTGTTGGTCTGCATCTCGCGGACGCCCACATTCTCTTCGCGGGCGATGTGGTGGTCAACAACTACCGCGCCTATCTTGGCCTCTCCAATGTGACAGAATGGCTCATCACGCTACAGGATATCGCGGCGATGGAGTTGGAGTGGGTCATTCCCGGCCACGGGGAGCCGCTGCGCCCAACGGAGCTTGGCCCCCTGGCCGAGTATCTGGAGGCGATGCGGGAGCGCGTCCAGGATCTGATTGATGGTGGTCGCGCCCGAGACGAGGTAGTGTCGAAGATGATGCCCTTCTTCGAGGAGTGGCCTATCGATAACACGCGTCGCGACGAGGAGCGCAATCTTTTCCGCCAGGGCATCCGTCAACTGTACGATCAGCTAACAGGGCGAAAATAATCATGTACGATGAGGCACACGGCTGGGAGCTGGTGACCCGGCATACCAAGAGCGAGTCCCTGCGCAACCACATGCGTGCGGTGAGCATCACCATGCGGGCCTATGCACGGAAATTTAGCGAGGACGAGGCGCGTTGGGCAACTGTGGGGCTGCTCCACGATTTCGACTACGAGGAGAACCCTGCCGTCAGCATGGAGGGCCATCCGCTGGTGGGCACGCGGCACCTGCGCGAGGAGGGTTGGCCGGAGGAGATCATCCGCGCCATTCTCTCTCATGCCGAGTCCATCACGCAGGTCGCCCCGGAGAGTCGCATGGAGCGTACCCTTGTGGCGGTGGACGAGCTGACAGGGCTCATCACAGCGGTGGCGCTGGTACGGCCCAACAAAAATGTGCGGGATGTGACGCTCCAGAGCATCAAGAAGAAGTGGAAAGACAATCGCTTTGCGGCGGGCGTGAATCGGCAGGAAATCGCCCATGCCGCAGAGCAACTTGGTGTTCCGCTGGACGAGCACATCGAGACAGTGCTCCAGGCCATGCAGGCCGAGGCTGAGGCACTGGGATTAGCGGGGCAGGCGTAAAACGTAATGCATAAAACGTAAACATCTGTGCCGTGATTACGTTTTACGTTTCTGCTTCTGACGGAATTTGTGGTATGGAAGATCGGGAAGCGTGCCATGCGAGCCCTCTCCCCCACGTCGCTTCGCTCCGTGTCCCCTCTCCCGAAATCGGGAGAGGGGCGGCCGAAGGCCGGGGAGAGG
>JACCSL010000150.1 GCA_013812995.1 Ardenticatenales bacterium
GACCCAGACAAAGCGCATACCGAGCCGACGTCCTTCGACGGCCATGAAGAGGCAACCTACCAGGGCCAGCAGGAGCAGATCGTTCGTAAAGGAGGCCGCCGCGTGATTCACATACAGAGCCTGATACCAGCTCGCTATGTCCTGATTTCCTGGCTGGCGCATGAAGGCCAGGTTGTGGCTCCAGGTGGCGACGAGCGCGACAACGGCGATGATGGCATAGACGGCACACAGGAGTATCTCGGAACGGGTCATGGTGGCTCTCTATTGGAACGTCTGCCACGACGCGGGCAGATGGCCCACATCATTGTAGCGCACGAGTAGCCGCCCGCGCGGGGGTCCCAGCAGCACCTCGGTCAGAGCCCCATGCTGGAGGTCCATGTGAAGCCAGGCGGTAACCGGGGCATCCAGCATCCGGCCGACGAAATAGCCAATCAGATTGCCGCTGGAGACGATGATCTCCTGCTGATCTTCTTCCCCAGGGGAGGTGAAGTAGTGCTCGTATACCTGTGCTGCCTGGAGGGGACCCTGGGTAATTGCGGGGACGGGGATATGGGCAAAATGTGGCTCGAACCCGGCGGGGACGCAGGGAATACACTCCCGCAGCAGCGCCGAGGGGCGTAGCTCGACCCCAGCGAAATGGGCTGCGATGATCTGGGCCATCTCTGTCGCCCGCTGAAGGGTGCTGTGGTGAATGACCCCGATGGGTAGCTGTGCCAGCCGCTGGCCGGTGGCCGCAGCCTGCTGTCGCCCGAGGGGTGTCAGGGGACCATCCGGTTCGGTGAGAGGCTCCACCGTCGAGATGTACTGTCCATGGCGCACGATGTGCAATCGACGTTGACTCATGGAATGCTCCTGGGGTGCGTTTTTGAGGGGTTACGCCTGACTAGAGCGCCGCAGGGTTTCGACCATCTGCTCAAGCAGCCCGATCACCAGCTCTGGCTCGTCGTGGTGAATGAAGTGTCCGCTCTGGGTGGCGATGATCTGGTGACTCTGGGTAGACTCAGCAAGCAGGGTGTGCTGCAACTCTTTTTCGATCTGGTCCAGTTCAGCAGTGGGCCACGGGGGTGCGGGGGGTAGAGGACGACCGCGTGTGAGAACCACCAGGGGGAAGGCAAAGGGGCGTGCGGCCTGACGGAGCACCTCAGCGCTGCGGCGTCGGTCCACCTGCTCGGTATTGCGCGTCGAGTCGTGCCAGGCCGCGCGATGGCGCTGGAGAAGTTCCCCCTGGAGCACCGCCTCGAAGCGTTCCTCTTTTTCTTCGTGGGAGGGATCGAGGAGGAGCAAGCCCGCCACCCTCTGGGGGTGCTGGGCGGCATATAGCCGCGCGACCTGTGCGCCAAACGAGTGGGCCACCAGGATATAGGGGGGGCGCGAGCGGGAGCTTGCTGAGCAGCAGGGCGAGGTCCTCTGCCATGTCCCAGACGGTGCGGGGAACGGGTGCGGCATCGCTGCCACCAAGTCCGGCCCGGTCATACGTGCAGACGGTCGTGAGCGGAGCGAGTCGGCTCTGAAGGGTGTGCCATGTCTGACCGGTATCGCCCAACCCTGCCTCGCACACGAGGGTGGGACTGCCCTGGCCCAGCACGCGCACGAGCAGCGCCCGTCCGCCAATGTCGATGCGCTCACCAGGGGGTAAGGTGGGACTGTCTGTCATAGGGAGGCTCCGCGAAGCACGGGGTGCAGCGCGTCGCCTGCCAGCGCATTCAGCCGCACGGCGGTTTTAGTGTCCAGGTAAAACAGGATCATCGCCTGCCCATTGTCCTTGAAGTAGAAGCGCTTGCCATTCCGCTCGATGTCCGCCATCACGTAGGAGAGGGTCAGCATATCGGCCCAGTCGTCATTGACCTCCACTGTCCAGTCCCGCAAGATGTCTCCCACGCGGTAGCGCAGCTAGGCATGGCCTGCATCCAGGTCCACCAGGTCGCTGATCTCGGTGAGGCGCTCCGGCTCCGCGACCCGCAATAGCCGCTGGACGATGTGCACGTAGGCCCCCGTGGCGGTGATGCACTCCGTGTCGAAGTTCCACACACGGGAGCAGATGGCCCGGCCCCACGGTGGGCGCTCCCCCTTGATACCCAGCACGAAGAGGATGAGGTCGAAGGGACGCTGCTCCTGGGCGGCGCGCGGGAAGGAGTAGAGAAGCTCATCTATCGTGATGCCCTCGTCAAGCGCGAGGCCCAGTTCAGCCAGGGCGTCGAGTTGCTGCTCCAGTCTCATCGTTTCTTCTTTCGGGCTGTTGCTTGTTCGGCGCTTTCCTGCACCCGAAACGCGACGATCTGCCGGATCAGGTCATACGGGATGGGCTCATCCAGCGGAAACTGGACGGAGCCCTTGCCCTGCTTGTAGGGCGCGAGCTGCGCCTGGAAGGCTTCGATGCCGGATGGCACCGGATAGAAGCCGATGTGCTTCTGGAAGGCCGCGAAATGGAGCAGGTTGCCGCCATGTAGCATGAGGGTTGGCATCCGGTACTTGATGGCCTCGGTCGCCGCCGGAGCCACCTCCCGAATGGTCGTCCGGATCTGTTGCAGGATCGCCTGTACCTCCTCGGGGAAGGCCGCGATGTACG
>JACCSL010000158.1 GCA_013812995.1 Ardenticatenales bacterium
AGCTGAGGAAGGGCGCAAAGGGAATGAGGGACGTGGGAAGCGTGAAACGAATGGTATGGGGATTGACGACCTCCACCTCCACGTTTCGCCAGAGATCCGCCGCTGCCGGGTCGCCCTCGTAGGCGGGATCCTGAATCACCCGGATGGTAAAGGCCACATCCGCCGCCGTGAAGGGAGCCCCATCGTGCCAGAGCACATCTTCCCGCAGGTGGAAGGTATAGCGGCCGCGATTGTCGGAGATGTCCCACGAGGTTGCCAATTCGGCCTCAATCATCCCACTCTCGGTGGCGCGCGTCAGCCTATGAAAGAGAAGCCCGGCCAGGTCATGATCAGCCCTGGTCTGTAGGTAGAGGGGGTTTAGGTTACCGGGATGGGAGGAGATGCCCTCCACGTAGCTCCCTCCCTGCTCGGGGAGCATCACCGTTTGGACTGTGTTGGACAGATAGCCCAGCATGGTCAGCAGCAAGAGGATGCCGCTCAGGGCGATAAGGGCCTGCCAGCGAATATGTTGAATGACCATCTACGTCTTCCTCATTAAAAAGCACGCGCCCTTCGGGCGCGTACTTTAGTCCGAATGTTTCGACGACCCAGCTTTAGCCCGTGAAGAGCACCGCGATGAGGTCAAAGACGATCAGGGCGATCATCAGGCCAATCGTGACGTTGAAAAGGGTCTTCTCGACGCCACGGCGCGTACCATACATGGACTCTCCGCCGCCGAAGAGACCGCCGCTCAGGCCACCGCCCTTGCCCTGCAACAGCACGGCAGCGATGAGCGCGATGGAGAGAACGATGATTGAAAGATAGACTGCTATGCTCACAAGAAAACTCCAACGTGAGAGAAAATAGGAGGGTTAACGGCGAATCATAACACAGGTGGGATTGTAAAAAAAATCAGATGAAGAAGAAGCCGAAGGCGAACATGACATAGACCGCCAGAAGCTGTGCTCCTTCAAGCCAGTTGGACTCCCCATCCTGGGAGGCAAAAGTCGCGATGATAGAGGATGCCGCGAGGGCAATCAACTCGAAGTTGGTGAAGACCAGATTCATTGGGCCTGGCCCCACGAAGAGCGAGATGAAGACCAGCAGGGGAGCCACGAACAGCGCAATCTGCATTGAGGAGCCCAGCGAGATGGCGAGGCTCAACTCCATCTTGTTCTTGTAGGCGGCTGTGACACCGACGAGGTGCTCGGCCACGTTGCCCACCAGGGGGATGAGGATGATACCCAGGAAAAACTCGGAGAGCCCCCAGGCCGCGACAACCTCCTCGACGGAGCCGACCAGCACCTCGGAGAGGAAGACAACGCCAAGCGTCGCAGCCACGAGGATCCCAGAGGCGACCGGGACCGTCCACTTGGCAACGTGGGGCTCATTGTGATCGATCCCGGTCTCGACATGGGGGGCCTCCGACTCATGGGTGAAACTGTAGACCAGGTACAACCCATAGAGCAGGATCATCACCGCCCCCACCTCCTTGCTGAGCGTCAGAACGTTGGAGGCATCGCCGATGGAGCGGACAAAGAGGGTGGGAATCGCGAGGGCGATGATCGCCAGGGTCATCTGCGTGGCAGCCAGCCCCGTGACGCGGCGATCAAAATGTTGAGTGCCATTTTTCAGGCCGCCGAGCAGGAGACTGGCTCCCAGGATCAGAAGCAGGTTTCCTAGAATCGAGCCAGTAATAGAAGCCTTCACCAGTTCGACCAGCCCCTTCTGGAGGGCGACAATCGTGATGATAAGCTCTGCCGCGTTCCCCAATGTGGCATTGAGAAGCCCACCGATACGGGGACCGGTGTGGATCGCCAATTCCTCTGTTGCCTCGCCCAGCAAGCCGGCCAGCGGAATCAGCCCCACCGCCGCCAGGCCAAGGGCGAGGGTAGGGGTCAGGAAGTGGAAGATTTCACCTAGAGCGACAATAGGAATAACAATCAGGAAGAAGTAGACGATTTTCTTGAAATCCACGATATCTCAGTTCCTCAGGAAGAATAGGATGGAACGACGGCTCAGCCTGTGGGCTCGGGGGCCGCTGAGGCAATCATCAGCGAGGTGGGCTCGCTCATTGGCCCGGCCATCTCCCGGGGAACAATGATGCGGACAGCCTTATGAACCACACTAAAGGTCATGGGGGTGTGGCCTATCGGCTCCGCATCGACATGCACCGGCAGCGGCGGAACAGATTGAACATGAATTTCCTTACCGCGCAAAAACTCGACCTCTGGGTCCCGCATGTGCTGGCCCAGGACAATAGCAATGGCTTGGCGTAGAATATGGGGCCACTGGCGACCTGCGAAGATGCCGATATCCAGCATACCATCCGTGACGCTGGCATTGACGGCCAGGGGGACCAGGGCATAGAGTTTGGAATTGCTGATGGTTACCAGCCAGCCATTGCGCGTGATTTCCTCGCCATCGATGATGATTCTGACCCGTGCCCCCCGGTACTTGAGTGCCTCGTACACGGCGGTCCACGCATAGGCCAGCGCGCCCAGAGAGCGTTTGAAACGCAGATCGATATGGCGGGTGACATGGGCATCGAATCCCACACCCGACATGAGTAGAAAATAGCGATCTCCCGCCTTCCCCACGTCGATGGGCAACGTGACGCCATTGACCAGTACCTCCCCCGCGCGCTCAAGATTTGCGCCCAGCAGGGAGACATTGCTGATGCCGCTCTCGCGCGCCCAGACATTGGCAGTCCCCGTCGGGAGGATGCCCAGCCGAACCTGTGGCTGACCGATAAGGGCCTGGAGCACGCCGTTGATCGTACCGTCGCCTCCCGCCGCAATGACTACCTCGGCCCCAGCCGCGACGGCCTGCCGCGCCAGCGCCGTGGCCGAGATATCTGGCGTGGTTTCCTTCCACTCGACAGACCAGCCCTGCTCGGTCAGGTAGCCGACCACATTGTGTAGAGGCGTGCGCATCTCGCGCTGACCGGCGACAGGATTGAAGATCAGTGTTGCTCTCATAAAAAAATGCCATTGGGTGGGGTTGAAACATCTGGGAATTATAGGAGCAGCCAGAGTGCGGCGGCAATTCCTAACTAGATTCCTTATCTTGCACGCGGCGTGCCAGCAGCGGAAGGGAGAGGCTTGTTGGAGCCCGCGCGGTTGGTTACAATGACATGATGAATCTACAAAAACAAGAAGGTGGGCGACCGTGACTGAGAAGCTAGATGAGCGCTATCAGCTCTACGAGCGGCTAGGTGAGGGCGGAATGGCCGAGGTCTTCCGCGCGGAGGATCTGCGGCTGGGCCGCGAGGTTGCCGTGAAGGTACTGCGTCCCCAGTACGCCAACGAGAAGAGCTTTCTGGACCGCTTCATCAACGAGGCGCGCTCGATGGCGGGCTTCAGCCACCCCAACGTGGTCAATGTGTATGATGTGGGGCGGGATGGGCAGCGATACTACATCGTCATGGAATATGTGCCTGGGGAAGATCTGCGGCGCACGCTGGAGCGTAATGGCTCGCTGCCGATGAAGCAGGCGATTGACATCGCGCGGCAGATGGCCCAGGGCATTGGCTATGCTCACCGCAAGGGGCTGGTACACCGGGACATCAAGCCGGGCAACATCCTGATTACGCCGACAGGCGAGGTCAAGGTCGCCGATTTTGGCATTGCCAAGGCGATGGCGAGCGTGGGGTTCACAGAGCCGGGCATTGTGTGGGGTACCACGGCCTATCTCTCGCCCGAGCAGGTGCGCGGGGAGGTCGCCACGGCCGCCAGCGATGTGTATGCGATGGGCGTGGTGCTCTACGAGGTGCTTACCGGCTATCCCCCATTTCAGGGCGAGGACCGGGTTGCCATCGCCCTCAAGCACCTGAACGAGACCCCGCCGCCCTTCCCCGACACGCTCCAGTTGCCACGGGGCGTCGAGTTTCTGGTGCGTAAGGCACTCTCCAAGAGCCCGGCGGAGCGCTTTGCCAATGCGGACGAGATGGCGCGCTCGCTGGGCGAATACCTGCGAGCGGGGGCAGATGCCACCGTCTCGCGACCCATCGTTCCTCCCTCCTCCCCCACGATTCTTCCCAAAGCGCGTGAGCCAGAGCCGCGCCGCGAGCCCGCTCCCCGTGTCCCGCTTCCGGCCCCCACACAGGCGGAAGAGGCGGCGGGGCGGCTACGGGCACAACGCACGGAGCGTCCGACCGGGATGGCCCCCCACACCCGTACGACCTCCGTATCGGCCCAGCCGGGCATCGATTGGGTCGCAGTGCTGCTGGCTCTGCTGGCGGCGCTCTCGCTCCTCGGGCTGATTCCCCTTTATCTGCAGGTCTTCAGTGTGGTCAACCTTTTCTAAACTCTTTTATTTGCGGCAACGTTTTTGCTATACTTTTGCCACTTGATAGACCCTTTTACCTCATAAATTCATGCGAAGGAGACGATGTGAGACAAGGATGGGCAAAAAACGCCTTGGTCTACCTTCTGATTCTCGTCACGTTGGTGGCGCTGTTCTACAATCTTGTGGCTCCCCCATCACGCGTGCAGACAGAGAACATTAGCCAGGTTGTCACCGAGATTCGGAACGGCAACGTCGAAAAGATCGAAGTCGAGGGCGATGAGCTTCTGGTTCAGTTGGCAAGCTCCAACGAACCGATTCGCGCCCTGAAAGAGCCGGATGTTGGGCTACCGGAGTTTCTGGAGTCGATGGGACTAGCTCCCGAGCAAATCCAGGCAGCCAATATCCAGTATAAGGCTCCCTCCCAGGGAAGCGTCATCATGCCGATCCTCCTGTCGTTCCTGCCCCTGTTGATCTTTGGGGGTTTCCTCTTCTTCATGCTGCGGCAGGCACAGGGCTCGAACAACCAGGCCATGAGCTTTGGGAAGTCGCGCGCGCGCCTGTTCACCAGCGACAAGCCAACCGTCACGTTCATGGATGTGGCCGGCGTGGAAGAGGCAAAGGAAGAGCTGGCGGAGATTGTGGAGTTTCTCAAGGAACCGGAAAAGTTCGTGGCGCTGGGGGCGCGCATCCCCAAGGGTGTGCTGATGGTCGGCCCGCCCGGTACCGGCAAGACCCTTTTGGCGCGCGCGGTCGCGGGCGAGGCGGGCGTGCCCTTCTTCTCGATCTCGGGCTCCGAGTTCGTGGAGATGTTCGTGGGCGTCGGGGCCAGCCGCGTGCGCGACCTCTTCGAGCAGGCCAAGCGCAACGCGCCCTGTATCATCTTCATCGATGAGATCGACGCGGTGGGCCGCCAGCGCGGCGCAGGTCTTGGTGGTTCACACGATGAGCGCGAGCAGACGCTCAATCAGATTCTCGTCGAGATGGACGGCTTTGACTCCGAGACGAACATCATCATCATCGCAGCCACCAACCGCCCCGACATCCTGGACCCCGCGCTGCTGCGCCCCGGTCGCTTTGACCGCCGCGTGACGCTGGACCGCCCCGACCTGAACGGTCGCCGCTCGATTCTGGATGTTCACACGCGCGGTAAGCCACTGGCGAAGGATGTGGATCTCCATATCATCGCTCAGGGCACACCCGGGTTCAGTGGGGCCGACATCGAAAACCTGGTGAATGAGGCGGCAATTCTGACCGCGCGCCGCAACAAGAAGGCCATCACGATGAGCGAGTTGCAGGAGGCAATCGAGCGGGTGCTCCTTGGCCCCGAGCGCAAGAGTCGCCTCATCTCGGCCAGCGAGAAGAAGATTATCGCCTATCACGAGGCAGGACACGCCATCGTCAAGCATTTCCTGCCGCTCTGCAATCCGGTGCACAAGATTACAATCATCTCGCGCGGGATGGCGGGCGGCTATGTGCTGGCGCTGCCCACTGAGGAGCAATTCTTCACGCGCCGCGCCAAGTTCATGGATGAGCTGGCTGGCATCCTGGGCGGACGGGTGTCGGAGGAGATTGTCTTTGGCAATGTGACCACCGGGGCCTCCAATGACCTGGAGCGTGGTACTGGCATGGCCCGGGCGATGGTCACCCGCTATGGCATGAGTGATAAGCTGGGACCGATGACCTTCGGGGAGCGGGAGGAGCTGATCTTCCTGGGGCGCGAGATTTCCGAGCAGCGCAACTACTCGGAGGATGTCGCCGAGCAGATCGACGATGAGGTTCGCGTGATCATGGATGAGGCCTATGTCCGTGCGCGGCAGGTGCTCACCGAGCATACCGAGCACCTGCATCTTCTGGCGAAGACGTTACTGGAGAAGGAAACGATGTCGCGCGACGAGTTCGTGGCGCTGATGAAGGGGGAGCTCCCTCCCCCACCGCGCACGGCCCCTCGCCCGCCCACGCAGCAGCCGCGCGCCAGCGGTGAGGGGGATCTGTCGAACGGGGATATTTCCTTCAGCCCCGCACCCGCCTAGTCGTTTCAACTCACAAAAAAGCGCCCTGCCAAAATGGCAGGGCGCTTTTGTTTTACCCTCGCTCGCGCTCCAGCAACACCATCATGATCACACTGGAGACCATGAGTTCCTCCTGCGGGTCGCTGAACTCGCCACGTTTCTCCAGCGTGAATTTCTTCTCGAATAACGCGGGCTGCTTCTTGAGGTAAAGCACGTTTTGCTCACCGAGATCCACGAGG
>JACCSL010000189.1 GCA_013812995.1 Ardenticatenales bacterium
GTGCCTGGTAGATGCCCTCGGTGGCGGCCAGGACACCCGCTGCGAGGGTCGTTGCCACGACGATGGCGATGTCCCGCCGCCGAAGCTCCTGCGCGGCAACAGCATAGAGGGCGAAGGTTTCGCCCCACTTCACCAGCTCCTTCAGGCTCGCGGCCAGGGAAAGGCTTTGCAGCGTCGAAAGGAGCATCACGCCATACCAGAGCGCAATGGCACCCAGTAGGGGCGGGCGCGCCAACCGCAGCTCGCGCCGCGCGACACCGCGCGCCACCCACGCGACCAGGAAGAGCGCCAGCAGCGCCTCCGTGCCGCCCACCGTCGCCGGGCCGATGGTGACCTCGCGGAGGGAGCCAAAGGGCACCGCAAAGGGCAGCATATAGAGTCCCCAGCGCGGCTGAGCCAGGACCAGCACCACGAAGATGGTGCCAAGCACCAGCAGCGCCGCCACCGCCAGGGGCAGCGTGGCAATCAGCCAGGCCAGCCCTACGCCCATCAGCAGCGCAAAAAACGGGGAGAGCCAATGGCTCTCCCCGCGCCATGCCGGAATCAACTTGGTTGCGCGCATAGGGGCTATCTTATGGAAATCGGGGCGTTTGTCAGGTCTGGGCTCCCAGTTGAATGCACAACCGCGCTACCTGCTCAGCGGTGGGAAGAAGCATCGGAATATCTTCCTCGGCGAAATCGCCGCTTACCTCGCTATGTAGGTCCAGCACACCGATGGCACCCTGGGGAACTCGGAGCGGTAGAATCACTTGGGACTTCGTATCGGGAAGCAAAGGATGTCGTCTGTGGATTGACCTATCTTCAAAGGAATTATCAAGATATGCTTGGTTCAGACGCACCACTTTTACAAGCACTCCATTGCTAATGATGCTAAAGCGATGCTCAAATTTACGCATGATTTTGCCGAATTCGCCGATTCCCACGCGAAACGCGATCCACTCTCCCGTTTCGTCCACGAGGAACAGGCTCACAAAGTAGAAGTCGAAGCTCGCGCTAATCAGTTCGACTGCCTGTTGCATGAACTGTTCCGCATCAGCGGTAGCGAGCGCAAGTTGCTCTATCTCCGCCATCACCCGCGAGCACACCTTTGGGCGCATAGCCCGGCGAGCCTCTGGCGTGTTTGGTTCAGGCGAAGGTAACACGGTCATAGACCTCGCGGAGAGAGAGCGTGGCCGGAACAGCCGCGAGGGTCACCGTATCATCCAGCGATTGAGCATCGGAGAGAAGCCATTTCCCGTCCGGCTGCCGGACATAGTGCTCGATTTTGTAGTCGTCCTGGGCGATCAAGAGATACTCGGCCAGTGAGGGCAGTGTCCGGTAATAGCCGAACTTCTTGCCGCGATCATAGGATTCCGTGGAGTCCGAGAGAACCTCCACGAGCAGCGTCGGGTTCAGCAGCGTGTCTACATGGGCGTCCTCGAACTGCGGCTCGCCGCACACGACAACGACATCGGGATAGGTGTAGAGCTTGCTTTGCGGCACTTTGACGCGCATATCCGACGGGTAGACCTCGCAGGGCCTACCCTTTAGCTGCTGGCGGAGCTCGCCAAGGATATTCGCGACGATGAGATTGTGCTCCCGGCTCGCCCCCACCATCGCGACGGTCTCGCCATCGATCCACTCGCTCTTGGTCTCCGCCCGCCGCTCAAGTGCCAGGTACGTGTCGGCGGGCATATACGAAACAGGCCGACTTGCCATGTGTCCCTCCTAATCATATCGTCCGCGCAGGGCGCGATCGATCTGTCGCTTGGAGTCGCGCTCGGCCATAGAGTCGCGCTTGTCGTGGAGCTTCTTGCCCTTGGCAATGCCAATCTCCACCTTGAGACGGTTGCTCTTGAGATACAACCGCAGCGGCACGATGGTCATGCCGTCGCGCGCCATCGACGCTTCGAGCTTGCGAATCTGCCGCTTGTGCAGCAGGAGCTTGCGCGGGCGCACCGGGTCCATGTGCTCCTCGTGGGTGCTGGCCTGGTTGTACGGGGAGACGTGCAGGTTGCGCACCCACGCCTCCCCGTTGCGAATGACGACAAAGCTATCGCGCAGGTTGGCCTTGCCCTCGCGGATACTCTTGATCTCTACCCCCATCAGCACGATGCCCGCCTCCAGCGTATCC
>JACCSL010000209.1 GCA_013812995.1 Ardenticatenales bacterium
ACCCACAATCCCTCCCTACCATCTTTGTTGAAAGGAATATAGCTTGCGAAATCCTTCACAGCTATAATCGGGCATATCTGGTAAAGCCATTAGCGGCTGGGAAAACGCACAAGTGTCGCTCCCCCGCTGCCAGATTGCCCTCATGAGTCGGGCCGCAGTCCTCGCGATAACCCCTGGATTCGGGGGGGCTTTCTTTTATCGGGAAAGAACAAATGAAACGCTTTGTTTTATGGGTAAATCTCTGCTTGGTGCTGCTGGGTTTGGTAGCCTGCAACACGGATCGCCAGCCTACGGAAGCATCCAAGGAGGGCCAAAATCCAGCCGTGCGTGGCACCCTCTGGTCGGAGCGCCGCCATTATAGAGAGGGGGAGTTTGTCTATTTGCGGTTCACCCTGGAGAACCTCTCGAATGAGGAGGTGGTGCTGGAAAGTCAGGATCCATCAAAGTCGGCTGTTGATATTTATTTTGTTGATCAAGACCTTCTCTGGTCCACCAGTACGGCTTCGGAGCAAGCCATGAGTCGCATAGTGCTGCCTCCAAGCGGAACCTATATTATCGAGTGGACCCTGCCGCCGCTTCCACGCGGTGGACAATTTAGTTTCTATGGTCTATGGCCGAGCGTTAATGGCGAGGTACGCCACTACATTTGCTACGGAATCACACCTTGTCCCTAGCGAATAACTTCTGAGGCATCTGAGCTAACCCACATCCTAATTAGGTGGAAGAATCCCTAATGAGCATTGTCAGCATTCTATGTCGTACATTTGCACTTACCTTTGTATTAGCCGCTCTGACCTTTGTCCCTCTGCGGGTGGCCAAGCAAGCTCCACTGGCCCATCGCGAACCCATGAGGTGGTTAGCCGCCCGCTGGCAGACCCTCCCCTTGAGGCATGGGAGGTCAGCCTCGCCAAGATCGAGGCTGACCGACACGCTGGACTCCTCTCAACAGGAGACGCGGCGCGACTGAGATGGCAGGCTGCCTCTGACTGGCGGTGCCTGCCAGTTCGTTACCAACCGGAGAGGCTGGCACCTACCTTTTACTACCCCACACTACAGCTTAGTTGTCTCGGTTACTACTCCTAGTTCTCCCATTAGTGAAAACCACAACAAACGCACTCTTTTTGTGTCGAGTTGACACCTAGCTTTGTCCTTGCGTTTCGGGTGTAATAGGGTAATAGAGCCCTCAGTCGTTCTGCACCGCTACTGTATGTCCAACCCCAGGCGTGTCCCGTTTAACTGATAAAACTCCTGGCAGCAATCGCTTGTAATTCGTTTTATCTCGCTCCCCCACAAACGTATCGGCTTTGTCAATCTATTGTCAACACGCTGTCAAGCCAATTTCACCAAATCCCCATACCCTATTCCTGTGGGTAGCCACCTCAGAGTAATAACCCGCTGAAAGGAAAAGATGTGAGACAAATACTCCTCTGGCCAAGCATCCTATTGATGTTGCTTAGCCTGGTAGCTTGCAGCACACAACGTCGACCCATTGAAGCATCCCGCGAGAGTATTGGGAATCAAGGCCCGCCGATGCGGGCCACCCTTTGGTCTGAATACGATCAGTATTACCGCGATGAGCCTGTCCATGTACGATTCACGCTGGAGAACCTCTCGGATGCAGATGTCGTCGTGGAGAGCGACCATCCCTCTAAACCCGCGATAGATATGTATTTCATCGATACGGAGCGACGCTGGTCCATCGGGGCGGGCGCGAGCCAGGCTTCCAACCGCCTGATAATACCGCCGCATGGTCAACACACAATCGAGTGGACCTTACCTCCCTTTCCACAGGCAGACATCTATTTTTTATTCGGTGTGTGGGGTAGTCTCAATGAGGAAGTACGACTATCCATATGTTACGATTTCGGACGATGCGACTGACAAGAAGCTTAATAGTTATCCATGATAAAAGGATTGATGTTATGAACTCTATTCACCCTGTTGTTCGCGCGCTTGCTCTCAGCATCCTATTGGCATTCCTTTCCTTTATTCCGCTAGGGGTCGCTCACGCGAGTGTCAGCAGCCCCCGCCCCGCCTCCAAGCTGGTCCATGTCCAACCACCAGAGCCCGAAGCAGAGCCTTGGGAAACCAGTATTGCCAAGATCGAAGCCGCACGGCACGCGGGCGCACTTTCAACGAGTGAGGCCGCGCGCCTTCGCTGGCTGGCCATTTCTGATTGGCAGCAACTCCCCCCCTCCTACCAGCCCCAGGCTCCAAGCCATGTCATATCCGCCCCCCAGGACAGGAATACTTCGAGCAAACCAAGAACCCTGCCCGCGCCTGGAGCATCGGTGCCTCTCCATGCTCACCCAAACAGCTCTGAGGCTGGCCCCACCGATGGGATGGTCCAAGCCGCTGCAAGGATGGCAGCAGTTTTTAGCGATCACACGGAATGGGATTCGGCAACAACAGAGGCAATCTATGCCGACATGGAACAAGCTCAACAACAGGAGCTTGTCAGCCTGAACCTGAACATCACCTCAACACACTTCGTGATTCATTGGGCTGCCAATGACGACGATCTGCCGGATGGTTGTGAGACTACTGCCTGTTCCTATGCTCGCGCCATTTCAGACTCATTGGAACTTTCCTGGCGCGAGTTTGAGAACTATGGTTACAACATGCCCCCTCCCATGCACTTTGGGAAGGAGAAGATTGACGTCTATATTCAGCCAGTTGTAACGGTGTGTGGAGCGTCATACGGTGATGCGGAAGAGGAAGACAAAAAGATATTGGGGATGTCCTGGCCTGGTGATATTTACCTCAGGTCTGATCAAAGCAACCATGATGTTCTGCTTCCCCTAGCCACTCACGAGCTGTATCACCAGGTGCAGTGGTATTACGTCGGATTTTCAGGCAATGGATGTGGCTCCTGGATTAGCCCGTGGCTCTGGTATCACACAGGTAGCGCATGGCTGATGGAGGCTACTGCCACATGGATTGAACATGAGGTCTACCCAACTCGCTCCCGCGAACCCGGCGCTACCTATCGTGGTGCGTTAAGATTGGACTTTTGACAATGCGAAGCAACCTCAACTTACGCTGAGTTGAAGAAGGTCTTATAGGGTTGAGGAATTGCGCCGAAATTAGGCCGCTTTGGCGGTTGTGCGGCGCTTGACGATCACTTTA
>JACCSL010000210.1 GCA_013812995.1 Ardenticatenales bacterium
GGATCAGATCGGTACCCTGATTGGCAGTTCGGCGACCTCGCTGGAACTCAATAACCCCCACTATCGGGGACTGCTCGGCGCAGGTCAGGCCGACGCCTACCGCAGCCTCTCCTACCTGACTAACGGAACCCAGGGGACGCCGGAGCAAAATATCTTCGCAGGCTGCCAATAGCTTCAACAAGTAAGAGAGGGCGTGGCATCGCCACGTCCTTTTTCTTTGCTTTCTCGCCGTCAAGATTGCGGGCCAGCCTCTCTTCTCTTATGATTGCACCCCCCAGCAAACACAAAGAGGCGACTTGTGGAAGACTCCATCCGAATATGGCAGGACGGTCCCGTGTATGTGGTGCAATTCAATCGCCCTCGCAAGCGCAACGCCATCAATGCTGACACGGCGGTATTGCTCAGAGATGCGTGGTTGCGCTTCGAGGCCGAGGACGCCCTGCGGGTGGGGATTCTGGCGGGAGACGACGAGGCATTCAGCGCCGGGGCTGATTTGACTGACCTGGATGCTCTGATGCACGACGTGCTGGATGAGAACGGCCCGCTGGGCTTCACCCGTCATCTCGTCAGCAAGCCCATCATCGCCGCGATTGCCGGCCCCTGTGTGGCGGGCGGGCTGGAGATGGCCTGCTGGTGCGATATGCGCGTCGCCGATGAGAGCGCCACATTTGGCTGCCTGGAGCGGCGCTTCGGGGTGCCCCTGGTGAATGGCGGTACGCAGCGGCTGCCCCAGATCGTCGGGCTCGGCTGGGCGCTTGATCTCATCCTCACGGGGCGGCGCATAAACGTATCAGAAGCTCTGGCAATGGGCCTTATCAATCGGATCGTCCCGCAGGGGAAGAGTCTCGATCAGGCACTGGCGTTGGCGCAGCAGATCGCGCTTTTTCCGCAGGTTTGTGTGCGACAGGACCGGCTGGCAGTTTACCAGGGGCTCGGGCAAACCTTGCAGGAGGGATTACGTCTGGAGGCGTGGCGGGGGCAGATTACCCTGGAGAGCGGCGAGCCGCAGGCCGGGGCGAGAGCCTTCCAGTCGGGGCGGGGGCGCGGCGGGCGCTTCGAGTCGTCAGAAGAAACAGAACCAGGCGAAAAGTGATGTATTTTTCTCCACTCTTGGGGTATTTGTAGGACAGTGGTACCAAGAATTCCCCCAAAGAGAATGGAGAATAATATCCCATGCGGAAATTTCTGTCCGTCCTGCTTCTGCTGTTTGTATTGCTCACCTCCCTCGGCGCTGGCCCTGCCAGTGCAGGGTTGGGTCTCCCTGGCCTCTCGACGGTTTACACGGACCCGGCGCTGAGTGCGGCGCTGGCGAGTGCTCGGCCCACGGATCAATTGCGGGTCGTCGCCATGTTTCAGTCGCCCCTCAGTGTCCTCCAGCGCAGTAGCCTGTTGAGTGCGGTCACGGCGGGCCAGGCGCTTAACGAACTGCCGATGGCCCTGCTCGTCGCCACGCCCGCCCAACTCTCCCTGGTCAAGACGCTCCCCGGCCTGAAATCCCTCTACCTCGATAAGCAACTCCACTTCGCGATGGCCGAGAGCGTGCAGGTAACGGGCGCAAGCCGTGTCTGGAATGAGCTTGGCTACGATGGCAGCGGCGTGACCGTGGCGGTCATCGACAGCGGCATTGACGGCTTGCACCCGGACCTGTCCGGCGATAAGGTGATTGCCAATGTGAAAATTGTCGGCCACAGCGACCTCGCGGCGGGCCTCTATCAGGCGATTCCGCTGCCGAACACCGACACCAGCAGCGGCCACGGCACCCACGTTGCCGGTAGCGTCGCCGGGACGGGCTCTGCCAGCGGCGGCCACCACACGGGGATCGCCCCTGGTGCCTCGCTGGTTGGCGTTGGGACAGGCGATGCCATCTTCATCTTCACCGCGCTGGAAGCCTTTGACTGGGTGATGGCGAACCAGGACGCCCTGAGCATCGACATCATCACCAATAGCTGGGGCACGACGGGGACCTTCGATGGCAATGACCCGATCAACACGGCCACGAAGGCCGCGCATGACGCAGGCATGGTGGTTCTCTTCGCCTCGGGCAATGAGGGCCCCAGCAACAACACGCTGAATCCCTACAGCGTGGCTCCCTGGGTCATCGGTGTAGCAGCGGGCAACAAGGACGGACGTACCCTGGCAGATTTCTCCTCCCGTGGTCGCCCCGGCGATGCGCTCTACCACCCGACCGTCACCGCGCCCGGCGTGGACATCGTGAGCACCCGCGCCGCCAACACTGTTCTGCCCGCGCTTGGCGCACCGAGCGACATCAACATGAACCCCTCCTGGCTGCCCTACTACACCACCATGAGCGGGACCTCGATGGCAACGCCGCAGGTCGCGGGCATCGTGGCGCTGATCCGTCAGGCGAATCCTTCGCTGTCGCCGGACGCGATCAAGCAGCTGCTTGTGAGCACCGCCACGCCCATGCCCGGATACAGCGAATACCAGGTCGGCGCGGGCTACGTCAATGCCTTTGCCGCTGTGCAGCAGGCCGCGCGCTAAGATAACGGCGACTGGACGAGCCGCCCAAGGACCCGTACCATCATGGTACGGGTCTTTTTGGGATCCATCGATCAAGCTCAACCGCAATATTATAGAAGCAGCAACTGGCGGCGCGCGAGATCCTGGAAAATACCAGGAAGCGCGATGAGATCATCGTAGGATCCCTGCTGCACGATATGCCCCTGATCCAGCACGTAGATCCAATCCGCATGGCGTATCGTGCTGATACGATGAGCAATCACGAAGCGAGTGAGGCTCATGCGTGCGATTCCGTGCATCACCGCTGCCTGTCCGCGCTGGTCAAGGGCGCTTGTTGCCTCATCAAGCAGCAGAATGCGAGGTTGTCGCGCCAGCGCGCGGGCAATCAGTAGCCGCTGACGCTCTCCGCCCGAGAAGGCTGCACCGCTCTCGGTGATGATGGTATTCATCCGCATGGGGAGTGCCTGAATCATGGGTGTAATCCCGGCGAGGTCCGCCGCTTGCCAGGCATCTTCCTCGGTTAGGGGCGCTGCGCCAAGGATGTTGGAGCGGATCGTGCCTGGAATCAGAGTTGCATGCTGAAGGACCGCGCCAATCTGTCGGCGCACTGCGTGTAGATCAAGCTCACTGAGGCACTGTCCATCATAGCGGATGCAACCCTGCTGGGGTGTATCGAAGCCCAACAGCAATCGTACCAACGTAGACTTCCCCGATCCAGAGGGACCAACGACCGCTACAAAAGCACCGGGCGTTACCCGAATCGAGATACCAGAGAGCGTTGGCGGGTCATGTGGCTCGTACCCAAAGTAAATATCCGAGAGTTCAAAGGTCCCGGAGAGGGTACCTGGATCGCGACGGGCCGGGTACCCTTCCGGAGCTGTTTGCAGGATGGGCGCGAGTTGTTCAAATGAGGGGATGGCGCGTGCCGCCAGGAGTATATCGGTCCACATCGTGGCCAGGGCTGTCGCCAGGATACCCGTAACAATAGTGGCTGCTAGCATCTCCCCGCTAGATTGCCACCAGCCCAGAGCCGCCGCGATAAAGATCCCAATAAATGCGGTGGGGGCAAACGCCGCTTGAGTAGTCAGTGCGATTCGTCGTGCTCGCGCTGCGCCTACAGACGCAAGGCGCAGTGCGCCAAAGGAGCTTTGCCAGAAGCGAAACGCTCGTGCCTCCGCCCGTGCCGCTCTCAGCTTTGCAATGCCGCTGACCAGTCCAACCGTGACGCCCAGCAGGTGGTTTTGCCGTGTTGCAAGGCGCTGCGAGAGGTCCACCGCGCGCCGGAACAACAGAATCGCCATCAACACAACAATGGTGCTTCCAGAGAGTGCCAGCCATCCCATGCGTCTGTCCAGGAGGAGCAGCAACCCAAGGGCCATCATGGCGATCGACCCGTTAAGGGTGAGTGAGAGCAGCGCCGATACCAGGCGCGTGCGCCCGACCGATAATCCGTCGAGCCGCGCTGCCAGATCGCCTGGAGGAATCTGGCGAAAAAAGGGCACCGGGAGACGTAGAAGCCGTTCCCAGAGAAACGTTTGTACCAGTGCGCCGATCCGAACCTCTGCACGCAGCAGCGCCAGCCCCCGGCCAAGTTGGAAGACAGCGGTGAGAACAGCGGCTATCACAATGATAAGCAAGATGATAAGAAAGGTCGTAGTGGAGGCAGCAGCAAGCAATATAGGAGCTATCAGTGGCACAGTCAGGCTCAGAATGCTCACCGCAACGCCGAAAAGCAGAGCCAGGCGCAGGTCGTAGGCCGCTACGTGAGAGAGAAACCTCAGGTCGCGCCAGCGATGGGCTGATGCGGCTCCGCCAATGGGTCTCGGGTAGAGACAATAGGCTTGTGCTGCCATGCCAGCGGCCTCCTCCGTTGTGAGCAACGCGGGAACGCCATCCTCTGATTGGCTGTGCTGGTAGCGCCCCTGCGAATCGGGAAGCAGCAGCAGGGTAGCCCCATCTGCTTGCCGCAAGACGATCAGTGGAAATATTCCCCGCACCCACCACTCTCCGCGCAATTGGACGAGGCGCGGTTGGGAACCCGTCGCGCGGATGAGTGCCTGGGCGTCCTTCCCTGGGCTGCTCATCTCCTACAACTCCGCGATGAGGCGGCTATAAAGGCCCCTACGTGCCAGAAGTGCCTCGTGCGTCCCGCGTTCGACCACGCTCCCCTGGTCCAGTACCACGATTTCATCACAATCTCGGATAGTGCTCAGGCGATGCGCGACCATCAGGCAGGTGAAGCCCGCCTGCCGCAGCTGGCCGAGAATCTCCTCTTCAACGCAGCCATCCAGGGCATTCGTCGCCTCATCAAAGATCAGAATTCGGGGATTGCGTGCCAGGGCACGGGCGATTTCCAGCCGCTGCCGTTGCCCACCGCTAAAGTTCAGGCCGTTTTCGGCGACTGGAGCCTCCAGACCCCCACGAGTCTTGAGCGCATCCGCAATGCAGGCAAGGCGCATGGCGTCCATCAGCACCTCATCCCTGATCGTTGAGTCCCAGAGAGTCAGGTTCTCCCGAATCGTCCCCGCAAAGAGCACGATCTCCTGATCGACAAAGGAAACCTCGCCCTCCGACAGCACCTGACCGCTCCAGGGTGCAAGGAGCCCGGCAGCGAGACGGGCCAGGGTTGATTTGCCACTGCCAGAGGGACCTACAAGAGCAACGCGCTGACCGGGTGCTAGGGAAATGTCTACCTTATCTAGGAGTGGGGGGGCCAGTGGGCTATATCCAAAGGTGATGGACTCCAGCTTCAGGGTACCGCGAGTGGGGGAGGGCCGGTCGATCGTACGACGATCTTCCTCCAGGAACCCATCGACCGGAAAGTGCAACACATCGTCGAGGCGGTGGAGGGCACCGATAAGCTCGTGCAACATTCCCCCGAGGGTGATGAGTTGACCTACTGGAAGCATGACGCTGCTGGCGAGCAGGTAAACGGCCACCAGCGCACCGATGGTCAGTTCCCCATTCAGCACCCTTAGCGCACCGATGACCAAAAGCAGGCCACTTCCCACGGTTGTTGCCAGCGGTGTCAGCGCCAGCAGGGCCTGCGCGGCGAGACCAAGCTCGGTCCGTGCCTGCTCCACCACCGCTTGGTGGCCACTCCAGCGTACGAAGAGATCCTCCTCGGCCCCATTAGCCTTGACCGTCTCAATAGCCTGTAGTCCGTGGATCAGCGCGGTTGTAAGCCGACTAGCCTCACGCTGGACATACTGCGAGGCCAGCCGTCGCCGCTCAAACATCTTATACAATGTTGCTCCCTGGATCAGGACGATTCCGAGTGTGACCACGCTCAGCAATGGGTCATACCGCGCCATCCAGAGCAGGGAGACTACGATCAAGCCAGCACTGAAAATGGTGGTTGCAAGGCGCTCGGCCAGCAACATCACTACAAACTCGTTGAGGGCAATGCGTGACCCCAGTTCACCGGCGTGACGCTGCGTAAAAAAGGTAATGGGAAGTCGCAGCAGGTGCCAGAAAAATGCCCTGCCTGTTTGATCGGCGATGCGCTGCTCCAGACGGAGTAGCACATGCTGCTGTAGCCATGTCATCCCGCAGAGGGCCGCCCCCAGGAGAGCCATGCTCGCCAGCAGGGGCATAACCTCCATTGCCGTAGCTCCAGGGAGCATCTGATCGAGCAGCCGCTGAGCCAGGACTGGAATCGCCAGCCCTGGCAGCAGCAGGGCGAGCGTGAGCAGCAGGAGGAAGCCCAGCTCAGGGCGCGCTCCACGAAGGCGACCCAGCAGCGAGCGCCACGGAGCCGGGCGCTGCCCTCCTCTCTGGAAGGTTGGCCCTGGTTCGCAGGTAAGCACGATCCCGGTAAAGCTGCCATCGAAGTCCTCACGACTAACGTAACGGGGACCGCTTGCGGGGTCATTGAGATAGACCTTGTGCTCGTCAAAGCCCTCCACGACGAGAAAATGATTGAACTCCCAGAAGACAATTTGCGGAAGGGGCAGATCTCGCAGCGTCTTCGGTTCCCTGGTAAAAGCACGCACGATCAGGCCATAACTACGCCCCGCACGGAGTAGGTTGCTGGCCTTGATGCCGTCGCGGGAGACACCACAGGCCACTCGCAGTGACTCCAGCGGAACATGTCGGCCAAAGTACTCCAGAACAATAGCTAGGCAGACCGCCCCGCACTCGGCGACATCCATCTGAAGAAGAATAGGAGTGCGCAGGCGATGGCTATGGTCTGATGCTTCTGGGGCCAGGGAAAGGAAGTCGCGGATGGTAGGGAGAGGGAGCAATTGATCGAATTGCTCGGACACGCCATGCTGTTCGGCAGCCGCCTGCCGGAAGATAGATCTGCGGGGAACCACACCTACTCCAAAAGAAAATTCACCCCTCCTGGTTTTCCAGGAGGGGTGAAATCGCTACATAACAAAGTCACTGATATGGTTCGTTCCGAAGGTGTAGTTGAGTCCACCACCAATAACAAACTCCAACTCTTCCTCAGTCAGTTCATCCGGAGTGAGACCATTCTCCAGGTTCATCAACAGTTCTCGTGTGATGGGTACCAGAGGCAGGATGCCTGGGGTGGGACGTTTGCCATCCGCAATCAGATTCAGCGCCCGCTGGGCGAAGAGGGAGCAGGCATGGTCAGGGGCGGCCAGCGAGCGGTCCAGCACCTCACGATAGAGTTGCGCGGCACGGGCAATCTCGCCAGCAGCCAGGTAGAGGTAGGCAAGGTTGAGGGAACTGTGCAGGTCTCCCTCGACATCACCGGCACTGAGCGCCATTGGCACGCCCTGGTCGAGTAGCTCGCGGGCGCGCTCCAGGTTGCCAAGGATAGTCTCCGCCTTGGCAAGGCCGATCAGCGCGCGCCCGACACCCAAACGGCTACCAATGCTACGGAATATCGCCAGGCTCTGTTCGCGTAGAACCTGAGCCTCCTCATAGGCCCCCGTATTGATTTTCCAGTCTGCGAGGTTGTTGTAGCAGATCGCGAGCATGCGTGCGTCGTTTTGAGACTTTGCCATCTCAATCGCCTGCTCGTGGTAGCTCATGGCGGCAAAGGCTTCGGCCATGCTAGACGCGCAGCCTTTACCCACGAGCCCACCCATAATCAAGCCTTCATCGTTAAGCTCGTGGCCGATTGTTTCGATGCGCTCCCAGAGGTCGTAGGCTAGACGATTATCCCCCGTCTCTTTGTGGAACTGGGCCTGCACATGCAGCGCCAGCGCCAGCAAGCGGCGATCATTGGTTTCCTCAGCCAACTGTTGGGCCTGCTCGGCACACTCCAGCGAGAGGAGACGCTGACCGATAAGGTCATAGACTTTCGCAAGGCCATGGAGTGCCAACCCCTCCAGAACCTTGTCGCCCAATGCCCGGGCGTCCTCCACCATGAGGGTAAACGCTTCCTTCGCTTTCATACGCACATTGCCTGTAATCAAGGCCATATGGCCGAGACGGTGGCAAAGTTGTGCATGCTCCCGCAGATCAGCGTTCTTTAACTGCGCGGAGATTTCGTCAAGCACCCGCTGCCAGTCGCGGCGCACATCACCGCTGGACACATAGGTTCCGCTCTTGGTGTCCGCGGGGGTGCCCCATAGGGCTATTGCCATTAATTCACGTACCTGGGTATCGCTCATGGGAAAACTGCCTCCTCAACTAAAAAGGATGGAAATAGGGGGTGAACTGACAGGACTCTACGAACTTCGGGGGGTGAAGGTGAGGCATCAAAAGAAGTCCATAAGCCACTTTAGCTCCGAGTGGAGCGTAGGGGTTACTATACTACATAAGTACAGATTGGACTTTTGACAATGCGAAGCAACCTCAACTTACGCTGAGTTGAAGAAGGTCTTATAGGGTTGAGGAATTGCGCCGAAATTAGGCCGCTTTGGCGGTTGTGCGGCGCTTGACGATCACTTTA
>JACCSL010000228.1 GCA_013812995.1 Ardenticatenales bacterium
CGCTATCTCCCGCCACAACGACCCCTCCGGGGGTGCCCAGACCCTGTAGCGGAGCCTGCCAGCGCGGCTCGCCCGTGGCAAGGTCCAGTGCGTAGAGCGTCCCCTCGCCCTGCTGCGACTCGCTGAATGCCTCTTTTCCTGCCAGGAGGAGCAGCATGTCACCCGCGACCGTCCCCGGAAAGTTCGATACACCCTCGGCCTGAAAGCGCCAGCGCGCCTGCCCTTCCGGTAGCTGGACGGCATGAAGGGTATCACCTGCGAGGACAAGCAGGGTATCACCCACAAGGAGTGGCGCTTGATAGGAGGGCGAGACGTCTCCCGCCAGCGCGCCGATGCGGTTGCCCATGCCCGTCGCCGGGTCGAGCAGAAAGAGGTGCCCCTCTGTGTCCAGCAGGAGCGCCTGCTCTCCGTAGGCCACCGCGCTGTTGCTGACAAATTTTTGCGCGAATGGCGGCTGGAGTGCCGACACGGCCCAGGCCAAGTCGAGTGCCACGAGGCCAGCGGCCTGGGCGGGCGCGCCCAATCGAAAGAGCACCCCCTCATCGTCGGCCAGCCAGAGCGCGCCACCGCCCACCGTGGGGCCAAAGGCAAAGTTCGACTCGCCGCTGTCGGTGACGGCGCGGGCCTCACTCGCCTCCCAGCGAGCCAGTTCTCTTCCCTCGGCATCCAACTCATACACGCTCCCATTGGTCGAGGCCAGGATGAGCGTTTCTCCCACGACCACCGGCGAGCCCACATAGCGCTGCTCCGCGCTGCTCCAGAGCCGCCGCCCGCTCGCGCGCGCCAGGGCCAGCAAGCGCCCATCGAACGCCACAAGGTATACCCGCTCATCGGTCAGGGCGGGCGCGTCGCGCAGAACATGGCCCGCCCTGGCCTCCCAATGTACCTTGCCCGTGGTGGCATCCAGGACATAGAGGGTCCCGTCTCGGCTGGCGGCATAGAAGAGGCCATCGGCTGCCACGATGGGGGCCTCGACCGCATCTCCGGTGGCGTGGAGCCAGCGCTGCTCCCCCGTGGCAGGGTCCAGGCCATAGACAGCGCCATCATCGGAGCCAATCGCAACGATTCCATTCATGAGGGCTGGAGAAGAGACCACGGGGCCACCCGTCTCCACCCGCCAGCGAAGCGCCCCGCTCTGCGCGTCCAGCCCGTAGATGGCGCGATCCTCACTCCCGAAAATCAGCATATCCCCCACGACGAGGGGCCGCGTGGCAACATTGTCACCGCTGCGAAAGGCCCAGAGGAACAGCCCCTGGCTATCCAGCGCGTAAAGATGTTTGTCGCTCGCACCAAAATAGAGGCGGCCATGCCTAGCATCAAAGGCCGGGGGGCCGTAAATCGTTCCGCCGGGGTGGAAGCGCCAGAGAACTCGCCCCCCCTCCTCGTGCGCCTCGTAGGCAACGAGGTCACCCTCGTGGGCGGCAGCCAAGAGCAGGGGGGGCTCGGTGGAAATCCAGGTGGGCGGAATCGTGCTCGCTGCCACCTCGCCCGTGGGACGCGCCCGCCCCAGGCGGGAGAGCTGCCAGTCCATCGGCCCACGCTCCAGGGCAGCGTCTTTCCCCGGCGCGACTGTAGGGGGCAGCGTGGCCTCGCTGACGGGGGCCGAGAAGGAACTCAGGGAAAGCAGGCGGGTACGATTGACGAGATTCCCCTCCCCATCAAGATAGGCAGCATCTACAACGCCCTGGCCCGCGCAGTACCAGCTCTGCCAGCGGTCTGACACGGGCTGCGCCCGGCCCACACGAGCTGTGAGCGTAAAGTCAACCTGCAAACAATCCTCGGAGATGCCCAGCGCATGCTCAATCGGCGCAGATGAAAGAATCTGGCCCGTGGCGCTGTAGGTGGCTCCGGTCGAGAGTTGGCCGCGGCTCTCCCAGCGGCTCCCCACCTCCAACGTGGCGGGTGTGTCAAGGAGCGGCGGGGTGAAAAGAATCTCGCTGGCGGTTTGGGGGTAGTAAAAGCCGATGATCTGATCGCCCCGAGGCCCACGTACCAGAAGCGTGACGATTTCTTCGATAGTACCCGTCGCCGTGCGCTCGCGGCTGCGAAGTTCAAAGAGGGCACTGTCCGGAAT
>JACCSL010000240.1 GCA_013812995.1 Ardenticatenales bacterium
CCTCTATGCCGGGCCGCTAGAGGAGGAAGAGGCGATTCTGGAAGGCTACCGACTCATCGAGGCGACGGGTGCGCGGGAGTATGTGGTAGCGCTCGCCCAGGCGCAGGACGAGCGTGCCGTGGCGGCGCTGAACCGTGTCGCGGCCCTGCCCCACGCGCTGGCCCCGCTCCGCCACCTGGCAGAGCTTCTGACGCAACGCGACTATTAAAACAGGAGAGTGTCATTTTTATGACAAAGTATCGAATCAAAGAGGTATTGAATTACGGGGGCTTCTTCGGCGGAGACACCGTCAATGCCATCTGCGAGCCCTATGCGGGCGGTCGTGAGGAAGATGTCACCATCGATGAGGGCGTCTTCGACAACCTGAAGGATCGCTACAAGGTGCTCAACGGCTTCGTGGTGGAGC
The DNA here is from genome assembly GCA_013812995.1 of Ardenticatenales bacterium. Lineage (GTDB taxonomy): Bacteria > Chloroflexota > Anaerolineae > Ardenticatenales > Ardenticatenaceae > JACCSL01. Next base: position 407 of record JACCSL010000240.1, read on the forward strand.
TGGAGCGAGAGGGCGAGCGCGTCACCAGAGCGCGGATTCTCGCCGCCCCCACCCGCGACCAGCTCAAGGAAGTGATCGACGCCGACACGCCGAGCGAGCGGGCGCACCGCTACCGCGTCTTCGCCTACCGCTGCACCGCCGAAAACCTCTGGGTGCGCGGCGAGCCCGAAGAGTTGGGCGGTGGCCGCTACCGCTGCGTCCTCTGCGGCGAGGAATTCAGCAGTTAGGAGGAACCATGCACATTCCCACCATTCAGGGTGTAATCGAGCGTCGAATTCTCGTGAACTATCGGGTGGAGCCGGAGGTACTGGCGCGCGTGCTGCCCGCGCCCTTCCGGCCAAAGTTGGTCAATGGCGTGGGCCTCGCGGGTGTTTGTTTGATTCGTCTGCAAGGCATTCGGCCGCGCGGGCTCCCGGCCTTTCTTGGCATCGGCTCGGAAAATGCCGCGCATCGCATTGCCGTGGAATGGGATGAGAATAGAACCTCCCGCGAGGGGGTCTACATCCCCCGGCGCGACAGCACCTCGCGGCTAAACACGCTCCTCGGCGGGCGGGTTTTCCCCGGTGTGCACCATCACGCGACGTTCACGGTAACGGAGCAGGACGATTATTTCCGGGTCGCTCTGGAAAGCAACGATGGCGCGACAAAGTTACTTGTTGCGGGTCGGGTGGCGCAGGAACTCCCCTCCTCCTCGGTCTTCGCCTCGCTACAGGACGCCTCGGATTTCTTTGAACGGGGCTCGCTGGGCTACTCTGCGACAAAGGATCCGCACTGTTTCGATGGTCTGGAGCTTCGCAGCCGCCAATGGCACGTAGAACCATTGGAAGTCGAGGAGGTTCAGTCCACCTTCTTCGAGAACCCGGCGCTCTTCCCGTCCGGTACGCTGCATTTTGATTGTGCCCTGCTCATGCGCAACATCGACCACGAATGGCATGGGCGAACTGAGCTACGGAGCGGCCACCAGCCGGTATAGCGCACCCTCGTAGTGAGTTATGTAAAGCTCGCCTGCCTCGTCCTCACCAAAGGCGGTAATGGCGAGGTCTGTATCCAGGAGCAACTCGGGTGTCATGGGAGCTTTGCCATCAGCGGCGACGGACCAGATGCGCCCCGTGCAGAAATCCCCAAAGAGATATTGGCCCTGGAGGGCGGGAATCGCCTCCCCCCGGTAGACATGGCCCCCCACTACGGCGCAGCCGCGCGTGTGACTGTACTCCGCCACAGGCGTCACCAGCCCCTCTGTCTCGCATGTCTCGGTGCGGTAACAGTGTCGCCCCTCTGTGATGGGCCAGCCATAGTTCAGCGCAGCGGCATCGCTCGCCACATGGTTGATCTCCTCCCACTGACGATGCCCGACGTCGGCGATCCATAGCTCCCCCGTGCGACGATCAAAGCTAAAATGCCACGGGTTGCGTAGCCCGATGGCCCAGATGATCGCCGCGCCCGCCTCCTCGTCGCCATAAAAGGGATTGTCGGGTGGGACGCGATAGCCGCGCTCCGGGGAAACATCCAGCCGCAGGAGGCTGCTGAGCAGGGCGTGGGTGTTCTGCCCGCTCCGGTAATGGTCGCCCTGTCCTCCCCCATCGCCCAGCCCCATCCACAGATAGCCATCCGGCCCGAAGAGCAGATGGCCACCATTATGATTGTCCTCCGGCTGCTCCACGGTCAAGAGAATCTCCTCGCTGCGGCGGTCCGCCAGGTTCGGGTCGTCCTCACGGACTCGGTAGCGGGCCAGCGTGCTATCTCCATCGAGGTTGGTGTAGTTTAGGTAAAAGCGCTCGGGATGGCCTGGCTCGAAGGCAAGGCCCAGCAGGCCACCCTCCCAGCGCGTGGAGAGTCTGCGCCGGATGTTCAGGAAGGGGCGCTCCCGGAGCGTATCTCCCTCCAGGATGCGAATCGCTCCCTTCTTTTCCAGAATAAACAGCCGCCCGGAGCCGTCGTGGGCTGGCACAACCCCGATGGGCTGCACCAGGTCGGTGGCAAGGGGGTATAGCGCCACGATGGGCTCCGGCTTGGCGAGGAAGGGCGATAGTTTGCCTGCGGAGGGTGTGAGAGCAGCGCGGCAGCCTGACAGAGTACCCAGGCAGAGGACAAGCCAGAGAAAAACAGGGTGTCTTCGTTGCATAGCTCAGAGTGACTTTCAAAGCATTGGAGTCAGGGGGTAGCGGTCTGTCATATATGAAGGGATATCAAGTGCAATTATGTCGACATCTATGAACATCCTTATAAAGACCAATCAATCTCTGGAAGAGTTTGTTCAGGAGATGCAAACTTTGCTGGGAATGTAATAGTTCAGGGGGGGGTATGGACAAGCAGAGCGAAAATCGAGGAAGCTAAGGCCATGAGCGAGATACCGATGTTGGCCCCCGAAATACGTGCGGCGCTTCCTGCGGAGGCGCACGCGTATCT
>JACCSL010000241.1 GCA_013812995.1 Ardenticatenales bacterium
GCCAGAAATTGCGGCCGACGAAGCGGAAGCGGGAGAAAGCGTAGGCGGCGCTAGTGGCAATTAGCAGGGTCGAGATGGTGGTGAGGCCCGCCACGAGCAGGCTGTTACGCATCCAGGTCATGAACGGCTTTTCCTGGAGCATGTAGCGAAAATTCTCCATCGTCACCGTGGTAGGAAGCAGGCTCAACTCCGTGGAGTAGAGCGTCTGGCCGGGGCGAATGGACGCCTGAAAGATGAAGTAGACCGGGAATACCACCAGCAGCACGACCACCACGAGAATCGCGTGGAAGAGAGTCGAGATGAGGAAAGACTTCTGCTTCTTCGTCATTATCGAGCTCCTTGCTCCGTCAACTTGGTCAGCCGCATCTGCCAGATAGTTACCGCGAACAGAATGATGAAGAGAATGACCGCAAAGGCTGAAATGTAACCGTAATTGAACTTCTGGAAGGCCTGGTTATAGATGAACACCATCACAATCTCGGTCGCGCCCGTGCGCCCGCCTATTTGGGGCCCCCCCTTCGTCACCATCCAGACGGATTCAAAGAGTTTGAAGGTGGTGAGCGCACTCAACACCATTGCTGGCACGACAGCAGGGCGAATCAGGGGGAGCGTAACATTCAGCAACTGCTGCCAGAAATTGGCCCCGTCGACCTCGGACGCCTCGTACATCTCCTTGGGGATCGACTGGAGCGCCCCCAGGATAATGGTCGTGAAGAAGGGGAAACTCATCCACAGGTTGATTACGACCAGTGCCGCAAACGCGAGCGTCGGGTCCGTCAACCAGCTGGGTGGATTCTCCCATCCCATGAGGCGCAGAATATTGTTGATGGTTCCGAACTCACCATTGAAGAAGAATTTCCAGGTCAGCGCGCTGATGTAGTATGGCACCGCCCAGGGGAGGATAATCATGGTTCGCCAGAACCCCTTGAACCTCACATAGTCGCTGTTCAGAATCAACGCCAATGTGAGCCCTACGAGGAAAAAGAGCGAGACGCAGACCGCCGTCCATAGGGTGGTGCGTGCCATCACGACGAAGAAATCACCGGATTCCGCGATGCGCGTGGTGGCCGCCCCCATCGGAAGAGCCTGCCAGAGCGCCGCCGAGAGCGCCAGCGCCCCAAGGAAACCAACGGTTGCCCCATGCATCGTCGTGTTTTGATCGATGTAGCGGGAAAGAAAGCGGTAGGCTATATAGAAGAGGCCGCCTAGGACAAGGAACCACACCAGCGAGCCCAGCACTTCTCGAGTCACCAGATCGGAGAGCAGGGTCTGGTACTGTTCCAACCCCACCCAGACATAGCCGTCGCTTGGACAACTATCGAAAAATATTCCCTCTGGGCACTGTTTGAAATTGAACTGGTTGCGGTTGGTAAAGGACAGAAAAACGTTGTAGAGAATAGGCAGAACGCTGAAGAGGAACACCCCGAGGAGGGTGGGACCAACGTAGGCAAGGATCAAACCGAAGTGGCTTGCGCGGGAATTCATTGCGAGGCCCTGCTTTCCTTAAAGGTCTATCAGCTTTGTGAGAAGAGGGCAAGCGCGGGTGCGCTCGCCCTCTGACGGCTCCTTACTTCATACCTTCGATGTTTTCCTCGGCCAGCGTCTGAATCTGGGTGATACAGTCCGCGACTTCATTTGTACCGGTCCAGATGCACTCGACACCCTTCGCCATCGGATCCCACATCGCGTTCATGAACGGCGTGTTGGGCAGGGCCGTGCCCAGGTCAGCCTGAGCACTGAAGGCGGCCACGTCGGAGAGTTCCATTACCGCCGAGTCAGCCGCTGCTTCCGTGTTTGTCGGGACCATCTTGTTGGCCTCGGCCAGCGCGACCTGCGCCTCAGCGCGGGTGTAGAACTGCATGATGTTTACCGCTGCCTCGGCCGTGCCACGCTCCTCGGCATTGGTGGTCAACATGACAACCTTGACGCCCACGAAGGGCTTGCCAGGCTCGCCCGACGGGCTGAAAGTGGGGATCGTCGCCAGACCGTAGTCGATACCGGCGGGTTCCAGGTCGGCGATGTACCAGGGGCCATTCATGATGATGGCAGCCTTGCCCTCCTTGAAGAGCGTGTCGGCGATGCCATAGTCGATCTCGGCAGGCATGTGCTCGGTCAACGAGCGGATGAACTCACCGGCGGCCTCGCCATTCTCAGCAAAATTGGTAGTACCCTCTTCATCTACCACAGTCACGCCAGCGGCGTTCCACCAGGGAGCCGAAAAGTAGGCGTCATTCCTGGCATTATAGACGAAGAGGTACTCGCTCTTGTCCCAGCTCGCCGCCATCTCCAGCAACTCGTCGGTGTTCTGGGGAAGTTCTTCCTCGCTGATGAGGTCCTTGTTATAGATGAAGGTCAGCGCCTCCATCGACTCGGGGAAGGCCCAAACCTCATCATTGTAGGTCACAGCCTGCACGGCCGGGCCAACGTAGGTACTGTTGAACTCGTCCGCATCAATGTACTGAGTTACAGGAGCGATAATCCCGGTCTCCGCGTTGCGACCAATCTGGTCGTTGACCCAGGCCAGGATGTCGGGGCCTTCACCGGCGGGAACCGCCGCGGTCACCGCGTTGCTCAAGTCGGGCTTCTCCAGCAGTTCCACCGTGATGTTGGGGCAGGTGGCCTGATAGTCCGCAAAAACCTGCTCGATGGCGGTGAAGTACTCCCCCTGCCACCCATGCCACAGAGTAACCGTATGATCGCCCTCGGGACAGGTCCAGTCGGCAGCAGCGGTGCCACCCTCAACAGCGCCACCCTCTTCGCCGCCCTCGGTCGTCGCCTCGGGCTCGGTTTCAGCCGTCGGCTCGGTTTCCGTTCCGCCCTCGGTTGCGACAGCCTCGGCGGTGGGTTGGGTCGTGGTTCCGCCCTCGGTGCCACCGCAAGCGGCGAGCATCAGGCTCAGAACCAGGAGCAGGCTACATACTACATACATGCGACTTTTTTTCACGTTTCTCCTCCTTGAAGATTGAACGAGAAATGGGGTTGGTCATAACTGCGACACAACATGTGTCGCAGTTATGACGGGTGGAATCATACCACCCTGTTTGTAGGAGATGAACCCCAAGGGTTCAGATATGGTTGGATGTGAGAGGATCGGGTTATTAAGCAGTTCTGGCTCGTAGCAGATTTGGTGCCAGCACTGATGATGCCCCTCTCTCTCGGATAGCGAAAGCGGCGTGGAAATCCTGGGTTAATGATACACAGGTCGCGCCTGTTGTAAATGCTCATGATACAGAGGAAAATCACCTCAAACAGTTGAGGCATCGACCAACAGTTAAGAGCAAAGGCCCTCCTTTGTCAACACGGCGTTTTTACAACAAAAAGCGTCTCACCTCACGGTGAGACGCTCCTGCTTCTGACGGAATTTGTGGTATGGAAGATCGGGAAGCGTGCCATGCGAGCCCTCACCCCCACGTCGCTTCGCTCCGTGGCCCCTCTCCCGACATCG
>JACCSL010000876.1 GCA_013812995.1 Ardenticatenales bacterium
GCTAACCCCCGTGCCACCTGAGTCCCAGATTCGATACATTCTGCCATGATGGGCGGACAAAGGTTTGTATAAATGAAAGTCGCGGACATGAAGGCGCTCATGGCCCAGTATGGTCTGCGTCCCAATAAAGGTCTCGGGCAGAACTTCCTTGCGGACTCGGTTCACCTCCAACGTATCGTGGCGGCAGCGGAACTCCAGAAAGAGGAACTTGTTCTGGAGGTTGGCCCTGGACTTGGACCGCTGACCGAGCACCTGCTGGTGCAGGGCGCGCACGTTGTCGCCGTGGAGTTGGACAAGGGATTTATTCGCGTTCTCCAGGATCGTTTTGGCACACATCCCTCCTTCTCGCTCTACCACCAGGATATTCTGGCGAGCGACGTGCCCGCACTGCTCAGCGGCGTGGCGGCGGCAGAGCCACTCCGGTATAAGTGCGTTGCCAACATTCCCTACTACATCACCTCAGCAGTCATGCGCCACCTGCTGGAGAGTAAGGTGCAACCCGATCTGATCGTCCTACTCGTCCAGAAGGAGGTCGCGCAGAGAATCACGGCACGCCCCGGCGACCTGAGTCTGCTGGCGATCAGTGTGCAATTCTATGGCGAGCCCGAGATGGTCGCCATCGTCCCGGCGGGGGCCTTCTACCCACCGCCCAAAGTCGATAGCGCCATCTTGAGGGTGCGCCCCTACCCCGAAAAGCGCTACCACGTCGAATCGCCAGAGTTTTTCTGGGAGGTAGTCCGGGCAGGCTTCGGACAGAAGCGGAAGCAGCTCAAAAACTCCCTCAGCGCGGGGCTATCCCAGTTTAGCACAGATAAGATACAGGCGAGTTTGGAAGAAGCGGCCATTGATCCCACACGCCGCCCGCAAACCTTGACTATCGAGGAGTGGGTTCGCCTCTACAAATCACTCACGAATCGGACCATTTTCTGACCGTTTCCCCACGGCGGCCCAAAGGCCCTTGTTTTTGGCGCTTTGTTGACCTACCCTATAATCGGCTCTTCAACGATATTCAGGAATGTAACTGATGGCGCAATCTGTACGACCCCTTTCCTATCAACCGGTACCGCATAAGGGATGGCCGATTGGTCGGCTCCTGGCCTGGCTCCTTAGCTGGCTTGTCGGACTTCTGATCCTGGCCGTAGCCCTGGGCTGGCATTACAGCGCGAGCTATGAGGGGCGTATCTTTGCGGGCGTTCGGGTGAATGGTGTTCCCCTGGAAGGGCTGACACCGGAGCAGGCAACCGCCGTGCTCCAGACGCGTCTATCCGCCTCCGAGGGTGAGGGTTTCTTGCTCCAGGCTGCGGGCGAGCGCTGGTCGGTTACCAGGCAAGAGCTGGGCATTCGCCTGGACGCCGCGCTGACCGCGCAGGCTGCTTACCAACGGGGGCGTGAGGGGATGCTGACGACGCAGTGGCTCCAGCGCCTCGCGCTCTGGCGGGGCAGCGACACGGGGCAGGTCGACCTTTCTTACACGCGAGACCCCATGGCCGTTGATGCCCTACTGACGCGAATTGCGAACCAGATTGCGCGCGATCCCCAGGATGCTGCTTTGTATGTTCAGGGGCTCACTATGAGTTCGCGCCCGGCCCAGCCAGGGCGGCAACTGGATATCGATGCCAGCCGCGAGCAGTTGCTCACAGCGCTGGCGGCCAATGAGCCCAACATCGCCTTGACCGTGGTCGAGCGCGCCCCGCATATCGTTGGCGCGGACGAGGCAGCCAGGAAGGCGCGCGCGCTTCTGAGTACTCCACTGGCTCTTTACTTCGATCAGCCAGAGTATCAATCCCAGGACAACGCAGCGGTGCCAACCTCCGTGCGCCGCCAGTGGATGGTGGACCGAACGCAGTTGGCCGAGATGCTGCTCATCTTTAGCAACCCTACAGAGAATGGTCAGTATGCGCTGGACGTACGGCTAAAACCCGAACTGCTCCGTGATGAACTGGAGAGCATTGCCGCCACCATCACGCGTGAGCCGCGCGATGCCCGTTTTGACTATGATCCCAACAGCGGTATCCTCACCCCGCTCGTCATCAGCCAGGATGGATTGAAAATGGACGTAGAGGCTTCCCTGGCAGCCGTGCAGGAAGTGCTCAAGGAGGGGCGTCACGAGATTTCGTTGACCGTGGCGACGATTCCCCCCAAAGTCGCTACCGCTGATGCGCCCAAGTTCAATATCGCAGGGCTGGCGGTGCAGGGATTTAGCGACTATACCGGCTCAATGGATGAGCGGGAGATCAACCTCAGTGTCGCGGCCCAGCAATACAACGGAATTGTCATCGCACCGGGAGCAGAATTCAGCTTCAATGAGTATCTGGGCTGGGTGGTGGATGCCAACGGCTATGAGGAAGGGTACATCATCGCCGGGAACAAGACGGAGGTTGACGTGGGGGGCGGGGTCTGCCAGGTATCGACCACGGTTTTCCGCGCTGCCTTCTATGCCGGGTTCGAGATTGTTGAGCGCCACGCACACGCCTACCGCGTGCCCTACTACGAGAATGGCACCCCGATGGGTTTTGATGCTACGATTTTCTCGCCGCATGTGGACCTCAAGTTCCGCAACAACACCGAGAATTACTATCTGATGGAGGTTGAGAATAACCGCACAGCCAACACGCTGGCGGTGAACCTCTATGGGCCGCCGCTGGGCCGGAAGGTGTCGATGAGTGCCACCGTCCTCTCCACGGTCCCGGCGGGCGCGCCTGTGTATGAGAATGATCCGACGCTATCCGCTGGCGTGACCAAGCAGGTAGACTGGGCTCATCCCGGCGCGACCGTCCGAATTGATCGCGTGATTCGCGACGATGCGGGTAATGTGATTAGCAGTGACGTGTTCTGGAGTAAGTTCCGTCCCTGGCAGGATCGCTTCCTGGTGGGGACAGGTGGTCAATAAGAAGAGGAGGAGTCGTTTTGAATCGTATCAAGTCGCTACCAATCATCAGTGTGCTGCTGGCAGCACTCGTTATTACTGCCTGTGGGGGAAATGCAGCACCCGCTGACCCGGCCGCTGTGCCGACCATAACCGGGCTACCCTCCGGGGGGAATGAAGGCAACTCCGCCCCGGAACAGGAACAACAATCCGGCGAGGGCTACCCGGCCCCCGAAGAATCTACCCCCCCTGAGGGCTATCCTGACCCCTCAGCCACGCCTGATCCATACGCCAGCCCTTGACGATGAAGTACGAAAAAGGAGCGCGCCCCAGCTGGGGCGCGCTC
>JACCSL010000271.1 GCA_013812995.1 Ardenticatenales bacterium
CACCAGGGCGGGGTAGGTGTAGAGCAGAAGCGTGTAGGTGCTGGAGGGAAGGCGTTCCAGTGTCAGGAACGCGCTCAGCGCCACGAGCGCGAAGAGTGCGCCGGAGGCGAGCAGCCGACCATAGTGCAGCGCCGAGGCCAGGGGGGTACGCCTCAACAAAATCAGCAGCCAGATGAGCGGTGCGGCAAAAATGAAACGCCAGGTAACCAGATCGATGGGCTTTAGCCCCGCTGCGTAAGCCCACTTGGCAAAGATGGGCAGGAAGGCATAGCCCGAGGCCGAGAGTACAAGCAGCACAAGCCCTTCCTGCCGCGCGCGTGCCGTTGGGGGGGAACTATTCGGCAATCAGTTCGACCTCGCTGATGTAGACATTCCAATCCCACCCGCTGGAATAAAATTCGATGCTCTTCAGGAGATGTAGATCGTCCAGCACTTCCTTCAGATTGGCCTCAAAGGTAAACCAGGTATCGCGCGGGATAGAGGTGCCATTCATGATGTTGTAGCCCGCCTCATTCCGGTAGTAAAAGCCCTGCGTCCAATACCGATCGTTGCCGTCGTTGTCCTTATAGTCCACCCGCACAATCATGGGATACTCGGAGCTTTGTTCCCCGCCCCCGCCCAGGGATTGCTCTACGATGCGCACCCGGAAGCGGAGGGTCAAGGAGAGGTAGTCGCCAACGAGCTTGTCGAGCTGCTGGAACACAGCCGTCTCCCCGTGGTTGTTGTTGCTACCCCGCCGCACGAAATGGATAGCCCGTGTCGCCCCGGTGGTTACCACATCCACCGTTCCATCGACACTTGCCCCATCGCCGCCCTGGTCGCTCTCCGCCAACCACCCCGCCACCAGCATCCCGTGTGAGATAGGAAACGCCATCTCCGGGTTTCTGAAGTTGCTGTTGACGAGCAAATTTCGTTTGGCAGGCAAGGGGCCATTCGCGGCCGCCCCCAGTGGAATCTCAGCGCGCTCGTTGGGTTCCAGTGTGATGGTGTGGCCGGTCTGACCACGCACTTCCGCTCGCCCGGACCGAACCGAGATATGGGTGACCTCGTTGGACGCCTCAATCGCATAGGAGGCGTAGGAGGCGGGTTCCAGCAGGATGCCCCCATGTGGGCCAGGAGACTGCGGCGTCTGAACCTCGAAATGCAGCGCGCGGTTCGTCGCCGAGGCCAGCTGGACACGCACGCGCCCAAGTTCCACCTCAAGCACGATGCGGTTCGGTTGGTCGCTCTGTCCAAAGCGAGGCCGGCGCATCTCGCTCAGCGTAACCTTGCTATTGGGGAAGATGGTCACCGCTGAGCCATCAAAAAAAACAATCAGCGCCTGCGAGGAGGCGTCGGTGGTCAGAAAGCTTCCCTCGATGACATCTTCTTTGCTGCTGCCCCCGACAATGGCGATGGGGTCGGAGCGGCTGGGGAGCTTGGTCAGGGTGGTCCCGCTGGTTCCCTGCACCTCCGCGACCTGCGAAATCGAGGCGTAGTGTAAATACCAGTTTCCCCCAAGCGGAACCAGGATGGAGAAGAGCACGCAGAGGGTAAAGGACGCCAATAGAATCACCCAGGCAAGTTGCTCGCGGGTGAGAAGCTTCGCAGAAGGACTCTTGGGGGCAGGAAGGTCCGAATTGGTGAGGCTCATACTCTCTATAAATGCTCATCTAGGCCAGGATAAGCGGCCATTATAGCACAGGGAGTGGCAGGCTCTACCATTGGACGGGAACGGGGCGACGCATGTTCTGCTGATGGTCCCAGTACCACAGATGACCATGAGCATGGCCATATTCCCACAAGCGCCGTGTCACATCCACATCCTGCTGGCAGTAATCGCGAATCAGATCCACCTGCCCCTCGCGCCACCATTGGAGGGCCATGATTCCGTCAGCGCTCTTGCGTAGCCCCAGGGTGTTTTTCGCCAGCGTATCCAGCTTCACCCGATGGCCCAGCACCCGCTCGATCTCTTCGAGTAGATCGCAGGTAGGCAGGGCGGAGAGGTTCGCCTCCGTGTAGGCGGAGAGCACACGAAAGTCGAAGTGCCGAATATTGTACCCCACCACGAGGTCGGCCCGCTGGAGCAGTGCCACCAATTCCCCCATCTGGCTCTCATCAAAATGATAAAAGCGCCCCTCCCCGACATGGTACGCCACACCCACCGATACGCCCAACCGCTCCAGATAGTCACGCCCACCGACGGAGGCAATATCTCGCTGGGTTTCCAGGTCAAAGATGACCACGTTCTGACTCATTCGCGCTCTCGACTTCTAGCTATAGAAAATATTGGATAGAGCAAGAGTATAGTGCTGGCCTGCGACACATCTTGACGCGCCCGCAAACAAAAGCGCGGCATGCCAGCGGGCACCCGCGCTCTACACAAAGGAGAGCCATGTATCAGTCCAAACCCGCCTCGTTCAATAGCTTTTCCCGGTCCGGGTCCCAAGGATACACAATCCAGGCATCGGTTTCCCGGGCATAAAAGTCCGGGGCCTCATTGGGGTAGCGGGACTTGCTGGGTTTGTAGTGAATCACGGCGACACTCGGCTTTCCGCCCGCGCGCCGCACCTTTTCTCGCACGCTGTAGGCCGTTTTGCCACTATCCCACACATCATCAACGATGAGCACCCGCTTGCTGACAAGGAGCATATCCCCTGGAAATTGCAGGAAGATCGGTTCCTCCAGCGTCTCCTCGACGTCGGTGTAGAACATCACGGCTGCCGTCAGCACATTGCGGATGCCCAGAACCTCGCTCACGATACAGGCGGGAATCATCCCCCCGCGAGTGATGGCAAGAATAGTGTCATAGGGTTGGGCCTGGAGTTGCGGAATCAGCTTTTGCTTCACCAGCGCCTCGATCTGCTGCCACGAATGGAAATCTTTCGACATTCCTGCGCTCCTCTTCCCTTGATTGGTGCGTTAGCTGGGGACCACGTACAGCAGAACGGCCATAAAGTGGAAGGTACTGCCGCCTAGCACAAAGATATGCCATAGCTCGTGATAGCCGAAGTGGGGATGAAGATTTGGCTTTTCCAGACTGAAGACGATCACGCCAATGAGATAGGAGAGGCCACAGCCAATCAATAGGGCGAAGGCACCGGGGGAAAGGCGAGCGGCCAACTCAGGAAGCGCCAGGAGCGCACTGCATCCCATCCCGACATAGAAGAGCGTAGAGAGGTGGCCGCTTTCACGAAGAAAGAAGAGCTTAAAGATGATGCCGAGCAGCGCAAAAGCCCAGATGGTACTCAGCATTCCCCATCGCCAGCCGCCCGTGAGCAGGTTGTAGCAGATGGGAGTATAGCTCCCGGCGATCAAGGCATAGATGGCCGCATGGTCGAAGCGCTTCAGCCAGAGGATCGTTCGCGCGGAGCCTTTGATGAGATGGAAGGCGGCGCTGGCAAGATAGAGCAGCACCAGGCTCACCCCATAGACAATGATGGAGATCATCTTGGCCGGGTCGTTATAGGTGAGCATAATCAGCCATATGAGGCCCACCAGCCCCAGAATCGCCCCCGCAAGATGAGTAAAGCCATTGACAGGTTCTCGAAAACGGTCCATGCGCTTGCCTTTCCTTACTCGTTGCCACGGAAGAGGGTAAATTCGCCGTCCTTCACCATCAGAACGACGGGCGGATGGAGCGGGTTCCGCTCGCGGGTGAAGCTAAATTTCCCCAGAGGGGTTGGCACCAGCCGCAATGTCCCCAACGCATCGCGGATATCACGCGGGTGGTCGGAGCAGGCATTGCGCAGGGCGTGGGCATAAAGCCAGACACCCGTATAGGCCTGAGCGGCGAACTGATCGGGCTCTGAGTCAAATTTGGCGCGGTAGCCATCGACGAAGGTAATGTTTTCCGGCAGGGGGTTTGAGATGAACCAGGCCGAGCCCACGATGAGTCCCTCTGCTGCCGGGCCTGCCGTGCTGAGGAGCGTAGGGGAGCTAAACCCGCTGCCCCCCACGATAGGAGCCGCGATCCCGAGCGCCCGCGCCTGAATCAGGATGGCTGCCGCCTCCTCCTGGTTCGCGCTGACAAGCAGGGCATCCGGGGCCAACGCCTGAATCCGGGTGAGTTGCTCGCTGAAGTCCGTGTCGCCCGTCGCAAAGCGCTCGACTCCTAGAATCTGTAGCTCCTGAGACTCAGCAGCCCGCTGCATGACCGCAAAGCCTGCCTCGGTAAACAGATCGTCATCCCCGTAGAGAATAGCGACCGTCTCGAATTCATATTCCTCGCGGACCGCATTGATGGTGTTGGGGATCAGATCGGCATCCGGGAGGGAGTTGCGGAAGATGTAACTCCCAATCTCTGTGATTCCGGCGGCGGTATTCGAGGTACTCATCACGGGAATCCCGAATGCCTGCGCCACGGGAGCAGCCTGGAAAGAGGAGGTCGAGAGGGTTGGGCCAAGGATGCCAACGACCCCCTGTTCTTCGATCAATTGGCGGAAGGCACGCGCGGCGGCATCCTTGTCGCTCTCATCATCCTCGAAAAGCAGTTGTAGCTCGGCCTGGGGTCCAATGTAGTGCTGCGCATTGATTTCTTCCAGGGCAAGTTCCATCCCCTGCCGAATGGTCAGCCCCACCCTCTCTGCCGATCCACTGAGGGAGACCACGGCCCCAAGCGTTATGGGCCCTTCCAGCCCACAAATAGCCGTGCTGTCGGTGGGCTCCAGCAAGGAGTCGGGCATGGGCGTGCGCGTTGGAATAATAATCGGGGTAGGGTCCGGTTCCGGGGGGGCTCCGGCCGCTCCCGCACAGGCCGAAAGGAACACAAGCACGAGAAATAGGGCCAGCAGTGAGCGACGCAAGAGGGATATCTCCTTAGTCCGTGAGAAGTCTTGTTAATGGTCCCTCTGTGTTGCTCCCCCAGAAGGGCAAAAGGGGATCAGGCAGAATTGGTCAGGCGTGTGTATCGCACGGTATGGTGGTAGCAGATGGCAATGGCTACGGCATCTGCGGCATCGTCAGGGCGCGGTATGTCGGCCAACCCAAGCAATAGTCGGACCATCTGCTGCATCTGCTTCTTGTCGGCCCCCCCGTAGCCCGTCACTGCCTGCTTGACCTGCATCGGGGTAAATTCCGCCAGCGGTAGGGCCCGCTGGTGGACGGCCAGCAACATCACCCCTCGGGCGTGCGCAACGGGGAGGGCTGTCGTCACGTTGCGGGCGAAGAAGAGCTGTTCAATGCCCACGCCATCGGGTTGGAATCGCTCCAGTATCTCGTTTAGCTGCTCATAGATCAGCGTGATGCGTTCTGCCAGAGGAGTATGGGCAGCGGTACGGATGGTACCATACTCGACCAAGCGCAGCTCCTGCCCCTCGCCCTCGACCACACCCCAGCCGACCAGGGCGGTACCAGGGTCAATCCCCAGAACGCGCTCGGTTGCCACTAGCCAGCCGCCTCCATCGCTTCCTGTGTGAAGTCGATATTGGTGTAGATTTCCTGCACATCATCGAGTTCTTCCAGCCGCTCGATCAGTCCCATTGCCTGAAGCTGCTCCTCCACGGAGAGCGAGACGAGGTGCTGAGGAACCATCGCCAGCTCCACATTTTCGGGCTGAATCCCGTTCTTCTTGAGTTCCTCGGCCACTTTCTGTAGATCGGTGCGCGCCGTGACAACCTCGATGATGTCATCTTCTACCTCGACATCTTCCGCCCCGGCATCGATGGCGAGCAGCATGATCTCATCGGGGTCGTTACCTTCCAGCGGGATGGTGATGATGCCCTTGTTCTCGAACTGCCAGGCCACCGCCCCACTCTCGGCCAGCGTGCCGCCGCCCTTCTTGAGCGTCGAGCGGAGTTCGCCCACCGTGCGATTGCGATTGTCCGTCAGACACTTGAATATGATGGCCGTGCCGTTCGGGCCATACCCCTCGTAGTAGATTTCTTCAAAGGCGTCGCCCTGCAACTCGCCGGTACCACGTTTGATGGCCCGAGCAATATTGTCGTTGGGCATGTTGACGCCCTTGGCCTTGTCAATCGCAAGCCGCAGGGTATAGTTTGACTCCGGCTCGCCCCCTCCCTGACGCGCGGCAGATTCAATCTCCCGCGCCATCTTGGTATAGACTTTCCCCTTTTTAGCATCGGTGGCCGCTTTGCGGTGTTTAATATTTGCCCATTTACTATGACCCGCCATGAAAACGTCTCCTCTTTCCTTATCTAATAGTCTACTCGTGAACTTTGCTCCAAGTATAGCATAGGAGAGTCGAGATTCAACTCCTTGCGAGACGTGTGGTTAGCCTCGCAAGGACCTTTGGGGAATGGAGGGTTACGTCTCGCTCCCGGCTTCTCCCGTTGCCTCCGATGTCGGTCGACTCTTGAAGAGCACCTGCCACTCGCCCTTCTGGACAGGGGTTCCATCTTGCTTAACGACCTGGATATCCAGGGTAACAATGCCGCCGCCGAGACGGCGCATGGGGCGAAGATTCGATACCTGGAGCACGACATGGATGGTATCGCCGATGTAGACTGGGGCTCGGAACTTCCATCCGATGCCCAGGAACGCCTCCACGCGGTCGCCCATGAACCCCAACCCCGTTGTTAGCCCCGAGGCGATGCTCAGCACCAGGAGCCCATGGGCGATGCGCTGCCCGAACATCGTGTTGGCCGCGTAGGTGGCGTTGATATGGATAGGGTTAAAATCGCCGGAAACCCCCGCGAAATTCACAATATCGGCCTCGGTGATTGTGCGACCCGCCGTTTGAAATGTCATCTGGTCGAGAAAGTCTTCAAAGTAGCCATCGATACTCTGTGGCATGGGAACTCCTTGGTCGGATGGATAGAGCCTCAAGAATGCGATAGGAGAGCAGAAGGAGCAAAAAAATGAGCTATCGAAAAAGCAGTGCCCTGTGGCGCAGAAGCCTGTCCCTACTTCTTAGAACGGTGCGCCGCGCCGCTAGGTCGGCCACGGAAAGCGTAGAACAGGCAGAGGCCGCGCTGGAGCGCCGTGCCGATGAGCAGCAAGAGTGTCGAGAGGCGGGACGGGAGGTGTCGCGGAGTGCGTTCTATCGCATGGCCGCTCCGCTGGATGATATGGTGGATCGGTTGGAACGCCTTTGGGGCTCCAATAATTCAGAGCACTGATTTAGGGCTGCAACGGGTGCAGCGACGCTTCCACTAATTTTTGTAGCTCCTCCAGACGGAAGGGCTTGGCGAGATAGGGACGCCCGCTCCCAGTCAGGAAGTCATGCGTGTGAGGGCTGAACGTGTCGCCCGTCATAAAGATGACGCGCTCTGCCTGCGCGGGGAGTTCCTGTCGGAGCTGGTGGAAGAGTTGCTGCCCTCCCATGCCGGGCATCTTCAGGTCGCTCAAGATAAGATCGTAGGTGTGGCTGTGGAGTAGAGGGAGCGCCTCCTCCGCGCTACTGGCAATCGTTACCTGGTGCCCATGCAGCCGCAGCACCTGGGAAACCAGCGACGAGACAGAGGGCTCATCCTCGATAATCAGGATATGGGCAGCTCGCACGGCGACTGTCATCTGCGCCTCACGCGAGGGGAACTCATCAATGTCCCGCTCCACGGCGGGGCGATGCACCGGCAGCGTGATGATGAATGTGCTTCCCTTGCCCCGGTCGCTCTGGACCTCAATGGTTCCTCCATGCTCCTGAACGATGCCGAAGCAGATGCTCAGCCCCAACCCCGTGCCCTGCCCCACGTCTTTGGTCGTGAAGAAGGGATCAAAGATGTGAGCACTGGTGGCCTCGTCCATGCCATGCCCGCTGTCTTCAATGGCAATCTGGATCAATGGCTCACCCTCGGTGTCCACGAGTTGGCTACCGAGGGTAAGAGTGCCAGCTAGCCCCTGCTCGGCCATTGCCTGCTCCGCGTTCGTCACTAGATTCATAAATACCTGCTGGAGCTGATGAGGGTCTGCGCTCGTGGGGGGCAGATTTTCGGCCAGCCTCCATACCAGAGTAATTCCCTGTAGTTTCAAGTGGTAGGCACGCAGGTCCAGGGTGCTCTGGAGGAGATGGTTGATGTCAACAAGCTGCTTCTCCGGCTTGTGCTGCCGCGCAAAGGCGAGCAGGTTCTTCACGATTCGCGCGGCACGCTTCGCCTCGCTCTGGATTCGCTGCACGTCATGGGCCAGTTCGCCATCGGTGAGGGACATACTGATCAGCTGGGTATAGCCAATAATCGAGGTCAGCGGATTGTTGAGTTCGTGCGCCACCCCACTTACCAGTCGGCCCACTGCTGAGAGCTTGTCCGCCTGAATCAGCTGCTGCTCCAGCCGCTTGCGCTCCGAGATGTCCGTGAAGACGACCAGACTCTTGTCAAATTCGCCGTGCATGTCGAAGAGCGGCTTGGCGCTGATGATAACGGGAAGCGGCTCGCCCTGCGGGGTATGCAGCCGGATCTCGTAGCGGCTCGACTGGCCCTCGTGGCGCAGGCGCATCTGTTCCTGCAAGAGATACTGGTCATCCAGGTGGCAGATCTCGCGATTGCGCCTGCCAATAAGGCCGCCTGGCACATAGCCCAATAGCTCCTCGCTGGCGCGGTTGGCATAGGTGATTATGCCCTTCTCGTCCAACATCAGGATTCCCTCATCCATCCACTGGATGATGTTCTCGTTGAACTGCTTCAGCTCTTCTGATTGCTGGTAGAGCCGCGCGTTCTCGAAGGCAATGGCGGCCTGGGTTCCAAACAGATTGAGAATGTATCCAAAATGTTCATCCGTTCGCAATTCTTTCTCGCCCACCAGCACCAGCACGCCAACCACAACCTCGCCATAGCGGAGTGGCAGCCCCACCATCGTGCCGATAGCCAGGATGCCCACCGCCCGCCAGGACTCTGACTCATGTACGACGAGGGGCTGCTGCGTCTCCGTGACCCGCGCCGCCAACTCGCGCGCGGGCTGCTGGAGTCCGCCCTCTTCTCGCACGGTGGGGCTGACATAGAGGGGTAGCTCCGCTGATCCCTGGAAGAAAAAGCCGCCCGTGCAGCCCAGCAGCGCGCACGCCTGCTCCACCAGAGTTTGCTGGAGGACCCGCGCATCCAGTTGTTGGCTGATGGCAAGCGTCGCGCTGCGCAGTCGTAGCAGGTCCTGGAGCTGGCGCTGAATCGCCTCGTTGAGCGCCATGAGGAGGTCCGCGCGCTGCGTGGCTTGCTCGAAGTGCGTGGCATTTTCCAGCCCCAGGGCGAGTTGGGCCGCCAGCGCGGTCGCGCGCTGAAGATCATCCACCGTGAAGGGTCTTTGTATGTTGCGATTGTAGAGCACAAGCGCCCCCAGCCACACCTCGCCGCTCCGGATGGGCACCGTGAGCGCGTGATGAACGCCTTCTTCCACGGCCGCCGGGTGTGGGTACTGCGTGTTGCTAGGCAGGTCATTGATGATGAGCGGAAAGTTGAATCCGCCATCCCGCCGCCCCAGGTAGGATTTGTCCAGACGCCGCGCCTTGAGATAGTCCGCCGACAACCCCTGAGACTGGCGGATCACCACCGCCTCGCCCGTACTGTCCCAGCCCCAGAACGCCACCGCATCTGTATGGAAGATGTGCCCGCTCTCCTCCACGGCCCGAGCGATGAGCGTTTCTTTGTCGCGAATCGACGTAATCGCCAGGGCGGTACGATGGAGCGCCTCCAGCCCTTCCCGCTGAAGCCGCTCGCGCTCGAAGAGGCGCGCGTTCTGGATGGCTAGCGCCCCCTGTCCGGCGAAGAGTTCCAGCAGGCGAATCTCGTCCTCGGTGAAGTAGTGGGTGGATTCCGTGAACGCCACATTCAGAATGCCCAGAACCTGACCCCCGGCCAGAAAGGGAACCCCAGCCGCAGAATGGATGCCCCAGCTTTTCCCCACCTCATCCTGAAAGAGTGGGTGCGAGCGCGCCTCCTCAATCACAAGCACCTTGCGAGCGCGCGCGACGGTAGTGGTCAGTCCCTCTTTGCGAACATGCAGATTTGGGGTGTGGTCCTGGACGCTATCGCTGTGCGCGTAGGCACCAAACTCATACTCGTCCCGCTCATCGTTGTACAGGAAGATGTGGGCGTCTGTGCCCCCGATTAACTTCAAGACGCTCGTGGCGATACTATGAAGAACGGTTCGTAGCTCCAGGCTGGCGGTGGTCTGGAGGTTGATGCGGTGGAGGGCCTCCACCTGCGCTACCCGCTGCTGGGCCTGCTCGTAAAGCCGCGCCCGCTCGACGGCGACGGAGATTTGCTGGCGAATGGTGTCGGAGAACTCGATCTCTTCGGGGGAGAAGAGGCGGGATTGGCCCGTCACGCTCAGGCCGATGACGCCCCCGATCTCGCCATGAATCACCAGCGGTAGCAGGAGCATGGAGCGAATATCCTGAAACTCGATCAACTCCCGCACGCTCTCCAGGTAGGGACTCTCCGCTGTATCCCCGATAATGATGGGCGTTGCCTCCTGAATCGGCCAGACCATCTCGGACGAGGCGGGCAGCGGGAAGGAGAGCAGTTGCGGATAAACAAGATCATCGCTGCTCCACTGCGC
>JACCSL010000879.1 GCA_013812995.1 Ardenticatenales bacterium
GCCGCGAACAACCGAGAGAGTTCCAAAATTTTCCCTCTTGTTTATTCCTGGTTCTGATAGAATTTGTGGTTGAGGGGTGGCTCTGCGTGGTGGCCCTCTCCCCGGCCTTCGGCCGCCCCTCTCCCGAAATCGGGAGAGGGGCCACGGAGCGCAGCGACGTGGGGGTGAGGGCGCGCATGGCACGCTTCCCGATCTTCCATACCACAAATTCTGTCAGAAGCAGGTACGTTGCAGCGTTGGATCGAAAGGCCTCAAAAAAACGGACGCCCTCGAGTTTGCGGGCGCCCGCTTGTTAAAAGCAGGGTTAGGCGCGGCGTAGCTTGCGGTATGTGATGCGATGGGGGCGATCCGCCTCTGCACCGAGGCGCTTGTGGCGATCCTCCTCGTACTCACTGTAGTTGCCGGGATACCAGACTACCTGGCTGTCCCCCTCGAACGCGAGGATGTGGGTGGCAACGCGGTCCAGGAACCAGCGGTCGTGGGAGATAACCACGGCCGAGCCCCCGAACTGCTCCAGGGCTTCTTCCAGAGCGCGCAGGGTGTTGATGTCCAGGTCGTTGGTGGGCTCGTCGAGCAGCAGGAGGTTCGCGCCGGATTTGAGCATCTTGGCGAGGTGAACGCGGTTGCGCTCCCCGCCCGAGAGTGATCCCACCTTCTTCTGCTGGTCCGTGCCCGAGAAGTTGAAGCGTGCGACATAGGCCCGTGAGTTCACCGCGCGATTGCCAAGCTGAATCTGATCTTGCCCATCGGAGATTTCTTCCCAGATAGTCTTATTGGGGTCCAGCGTGTCGCGGCTCTGGTCCACATAGGCCAGCTTGACGGTATCGCCGGTGACAAATTCGCCCGTGTCCGGCATCTCCTGCCCGACGATCATACGGAAGAGTGTGGTCTTCCCTGCACCGTTCGGGCCGATGACTCCCACGATACCACCCGCCGGAAGTTCAAAGGTCATATCCTCGTAGAGCACCTGGTCACCAAAGGCTTTCGCAACGCCCTTAGCATGGATCACCACGTTGCCCAGGCGCGGGCCGGGCGGAATGAAGATTTCGAGTTCCTCGCGGCCACGCTGGTTGCCCTGCTCCAGCAGCTTCTCATAGGCGTTGATGCGCGCTTTGCCCTTGGCCTGGCGAGCCTTGGGGGCCATGCGAATCCACTCCAATTCGCGCTCCAGGGTCTTCTGGCGCTGGGAGGCGTCCTTTTCTTCCTTGCTCAGGCGCTGCTGTTTCTGCTCCAGCCACGAGGAGTAGTTCCCCTTCCAGGGAATGCCCTGCCCCCGGTCCAGTTCCAGAATCCAGCCCGCGACATTGTCCAAAAAGTAGCGGTCGTGGGTGACGGCGATCACAGTGCCGGGATACTGCTGAAGGTGCTGCTCCAGCCACGCCACCGATTCGGCGTCCAGGTGGTTGGTGGGCTCGTCAAGCAGGAGGATGTCCGGCTGCTTGAGTAGCAGGCGGCAGAGCGCCACGCGGCGGCGCTCCCCACCGGAAAGCACCGCGATGGAGGTCTCGCCGGGCGGGCAGCGCAGCGCGTCCATTGCCAGTTCCAGGCGACTGTCCAGGTCCCACGCATTGAGATGGTCGAGCTTCTCCTGCACCGCGCCCTGCCGCGCGATGAGCTTGTCCATCTGCTCGGGCGTCATCTCCTCAGCGAACTTCATGTTGATCTCGTCGAACTCGCGCAGCGTGTCAACAACCTCCTGCACGCCCTCCTCCACGATCTGGCGCACCGTCTTGGACTCGTCCAGCCTCGGCTCCTGCTCCAGGTAGCCCACGGTAAAACCAGGCGCAATCGTAGTTTCGCCCAGATAGTCCTGGTCCACGCCCGCCATGATGCGCAGCAGCGAACTCTTGCCCGAGCCGTTCAGCCCGAGCACACCAATTTTCGCGCCGTAGAAGTACGAGAGGTAAATGTCCTTCAGAACCTGCTTGTTGGGCGGGTACACTTTGCCCACCCCGACCATCGAGTAAATAACTTTGTTGTCCATAAACATGAGCGCAGGAGGTTCCTCGTAGGAGACCTCCTGCATTTCCTTTCTGTAGGGTGTGTTTTGGTAGGCAGATGATAGAAGGAATGGCCCAAACGGGTCAAGTTCAATCGGTTGGCGATTCCGAAATTCCGAATTCGCTCCTGTCGCGGCGGGGCGATATAGTTGATTCATCTTCCACTTTTCTGCGCAGGATAAGTCTCATGCATCTTGTAACGGCCCTGGAGCGCTGGCAGCAGCTGGCGCGAACGCTCAGCTATCATACCTACCGCTACCATGTGCTTGACGAGCCGGAAATCTCGGATGCGGCGTATGACTCGCTGATGAACGAGTTGCGAGCACTGGAGGAGCACTTTCCCCAGTTGTGCACAGCAGAGTCCCCCTCGCAGCGCGTGGGCGCGGCCCCACGCTCGGAGTTTATCAAGGTCGAGCACCCCGTGCCCATGACCTCGCTCGCCAATGCCTTTGACGAGGCGGAGGTGCGGAAGTGGCATGAGCGCGTGGGCCGTCTGGCGGGAGAGGCGCGGCTGGAGTGGGTGGTAGAGCCCAAGATTGATGGGCTCGCGGTCGCCATCACCTATGAGAATGGGCAGATGGCGCTGGGCGCGACGCGCGGCAACGGGATTGTGGGGGAAGATATCACGCCCAACCTGCGCACGGTGCGCGATATTCCGCTGCGGCTTCCCGTTGAAGGGAGCAATGGGAGCGCGCCCCGCCCGCGCTACGGAAGCTGGCCCTCGTTCCCGGAGCACCCGGAGGTCGCGGCGCGGCTGGAGGTGCGCGGCGAGGTCTATATGAAGATTCAAGACTTCGAGCGGCTGAACCAGCAGCAGGCGAAGGTGGGAGAAAAAGTCTTCGCGAATCCACGCAATGCGGCGGCGGGCTCGCTGCGGCTCCTAGACAGCGGGATTACCGCGCAACGCCCGCTCTCCTTCTTCGCCTATGGCCTTGGCTATATCGAGGGGGTCAAACTCACCTCGCAGTGGGAGATGCTGGGCTACCTAGGTCGGCTTGGCTTTCCACTCAACCCGCACATTCGCTTCTTCACCGACTTCGAGGATGTCATTGCCTACGCGAAGGAATGGATGACGCTACGCGAGACACTGGCCTACGAGGTAGATGGCATCGTTCTCAAGGTCAACGATTTTGCGATACAGAAGCGGCTGGGCGTGTCCGGGCGCGAGCCACGCTGGGCGTTGGCCTGGAAATTCCCTGCCAGCGAGGCGGTGACGCAGCTCCTCGATATTTGGGTGAATGTGGGGCGCACGGGCGTGCTCAACCCCAACGCGGTCCTCGAACCGGTCGAGATTGGCGGGGTGATTGTCTCGCACGCGACGCTGCACAACGAGGACTACATCACGGAGCGAGAGCTGCGCGTTGGCGATCATGTGGTGGTCAAGCGCTCGGGTGATGTGATCCCGAAGGTGCTCCATTCGCTGCCCGAGATGCGCCCGGCGGGAACCGTGCCCTGGCAAATGCCCGCCACCTGCCCCACCTGCGGGGAGCCGGTCGTGCGTGCGGAGGGCGAGGCGAACCACTACTGCACGAACGCGGCCTGCCCGGCCCAACTGGTGCGGCAGGTGGAGCACTTCGTCTCGCGCGGGGCGATGAACATCGATGGGCTGGGCACGCGGCTAACGGAGCGCTTCGTCAACGAGGGGCTGATCCACGATGTTGCTGACCTCTACTTCCTACAGGCGGAGCAGCTCGCGGAGCTGGAAAAGCTCGGGCGGAAGAGCGCGGCCAATCTCGTCGCCAGCATCGACGCGAGCCGCGCGCGGGGCATGGCCCGTCTGCTGACCGCGCTGGGCATTCGCTATGTGGGCTCCGTCGTGGCCGAGATTCTCGCGGTCGCCTATGGCTCGCTGGACGAGTTGATGCTAGCCACGCGGGAGGAATTGGAGAGCATCCACGGTATCGGCCCCATCAGCGCGCAGAGCCTCGTGGAGTGGTTCAGCCGCGAGCCGAACCGCGAGCTCATCAAGAAGCTACGTCAGGCGGGGGTAGAGTTTGCCAGCCATCGCACGGCTCCTCTGGCGGAGGGCGATGCCCCCCTCGCTGGGCTCACTTTTGTCATCACGGGGATATTGCCGACGATGAGCCGCGATGAGGCCAGGGTGCTCATTGAGCAGCACGGTGGCAAGGTCACGGGCACCGTCAGCCGCCAGACCGATTATCTACTGGCGGGCGAGAAGGCAGGCTCCAAGCTGACGAAGGCGCAGCAGTTGGACGTCAAGGTATTGAGTGAGGAGGGGTTAAGGGAGATGGCATATAGGGAGGATTTATAAAACGTAAAACGTAATAGCACGACGCCGAAAATTACATTGAGCAGATATTACGTTTTACGTTTTACGTGTTACGTGTTACCACTACCGTGTCCCCACCACGGTGGCCTGGGGGCGGCGCGGGGGGCTGTTCTGGGTGCGAACCTGGTTTAGGCGGGGGCTGCGACAGTTGCAGGACTCCACGACCCGCCCCTGCTCATCCTCAAGCAGGCCATCATAGGAGGTATTGATGGTCGCCTGCGCGGTCCACGGCCCGAGTTGGAAGGGTACCGGACCATGCGCTGGCATCCACTGGCCGTTGTACATGCGCGCCACATGGACATGTGCGCCTGACGACATCCCTCCCTCGCACGAGGGAAAGCCGATGAAGTCCCCCGCCTCTACCACCTCGCCCAGTTGGACACGCCCGTAGGTCGCGAGGTGCATGTAGAGGATAACCCAGCCCGTGCGGATATCCTGATCCTCATCCATGTCGATCCACGTCTCACCGCCCGCGCTGCCGATGACCAGACCGGGGGCAATGGCGCGCGCGGAGTAGGAGGAGGGCGTACAGCCGCTTGGCACAGGCGGCGCAAAATCCAGCGCCGCCCACCCGGACTCGTTATCCCCGTACCCTCCGTGCGGCCCTCCGGTAAAGTACCAGCTTTCCCCCTCGGTCCACGGCAGCGCGAAGTAGGGCTGCTCCCCATCAGGTGGCAGGACGGGACCGCCCGGCACATTACCAAAGAGCCGCTCGTAGGTCTGCGCGAAGGCCCCGCTCTGCATAACATCCAGGAAGGAGCGTACCTCAAGAACCTCGCCCAGCACGCTGGTGACTGCCGCGCTGCCAGCGTTGGTGGTAGGATACAGGCGTGCCGCCACACCATTCGAGAGGATGACCCAGTCGCGCCGCCCCTCGAGCTTGCCATAGTACGCATTCATAAGCTTTCTGGCGGCCCAGGTCGCCTGCACGCGCAGGCCGGGCAGGCTCGGGTTGCGTAGCCCAAAGGGATAGAGGCTGCGTGGCTGCTTTTCCGTAACCCAGCCACTCAGTAATTCCATCGTCGCGAGCAGCACCCGCGAGCCCACATGGTAACGCGCTGCTACCTCGTCGATGATCTCCGCCCCGCTCTGCCCATTCTCCTGATAGGTCGCCAGGTAGCCGCCCTGTGTCGCTATGAAGTGCCCCGTGTTCCAGCCCAGGTACTGCGGCCCATAGACTACCTCGCTGTCATGGACCATGAAGGATTCAGGCAGAGAGGCGGTGATATGAGAGGGCACCGCCAGCAGTCGTCCTACCTGGAGCGCCTCCTCGCTGCGCAGATGATTCATCGCCAACAGCTCTGGCAGCGTCACCCCGTAGCGTGCCGCAATGCTGCGCAGCGTATCCCCTGGCTGCACCCGATACCAATCCGGGACTGGCGTCGGCGTCATCGAGGCGACAGCGGTGGGAGAGAGCGTTGCGGTAGTGGTGGCGGTGCGGCTTGGAATGGGGGTGTGACTTGGGGTCTGGCTTGGCCGCGTCGTGCGGGTCACTGTGGGTGTGTTTGTCGGGGTCCGCGTGGGAACCGGGGTCCAGGTAGGAGGAAACGTCACCTGGTGTGGGGGGCTAGACCACTCGGCCACCAGCATGGTCGGATTCCCCTGACCACAGGCCGCCATCAGGAAGGGCAGAAGCCCGAGAAAGATCGTGCGATAGAGTCTGATGGGTAGTTGTTGCATCATGGCTGTGAAAGAGACCCTCTTCTGTCTTCTCTACCATTCAGCGTAAAACGTAACACGCAATCTGCCAAGTTTGCCCCGATGAGGGGGCTATCTTGGATGGCATAGGCTGCATATAATTCAGAGTAGCTTTGAAAAGCATGGGAGGAAGATTCATGCCAGAGGTGCAGGGGCTGTTGGACCTTGAGCAGCTCGCGGGACGAGTTGCAGCCAATGAGATCGATACTGTGGCGGTACTGTTTACTGATCATTACGGGCGTCTCATGGGCAAGCGGTTTGACGCAGATTTTTTTCTCGAAACCGTCGCGGAGCATGGCACACACAGCTGCGATTACCTGCTGACCGTTGATATGGAGATGGAGCCGGTGCCAGGCTACCAGTTCGCGAACTGGGAGTTGGGCTACGGGGATGTCCACCTTGTTCCCGACCTTGCCACGCTGCGCGTCGCCACCTGGCTAGACCGCACCGCCGTGGTCCTCTGCGATGTGCAGGACGAACGGAGCCAGGAGCCTGTCTCGGTGGCTCCACGCTCGATTCTGCGCAGGCAGGTCGCGATGGCCGAGCAGCAGGGGTACCGGGCAATGGGCGCGGCAGAGCTGGAATATTATCTTTTTCAGGACTCCTACCGCCAGGCGCACGAAAAAGGCTATCAAAAGCTGGAGCCCGCTGGCTGGTACATCGAGGATTACCATGCCCTCCAGGGCGCGCGCGAGGAGCATTTCAACGCGGTGGTGCGCCGCCATCTCAAGCACTCGGGTGTCCCCGTCGAGAACTCAAAGGGCGAGTGGGGACTCGGGCAGCACGAGTTGAACGTGCGCTACAGCGATGTGCTCACGATGGCAGACCGACACGGTATCTACAAACAATGTTTGAAGGAGGTCGCTGACCAGTTGGGGATCAGTGTGACCTTCATGGCGAAGTATGACGCAGAGCAGGCTGGCTCCAGCTGCCATATTCACCTCAGCCTCTGGCAGGGGGAGCGCAACGCGTTTGCGGGCGAGGAGGCGCTTGGCCCAGTGCGCGGCTCCGAGCTGTTCCGCTGGTTCCTGGGTGGGTGGATCGCGCACGTCCCGGCGTTTATGGTATTCTACGCGCCGACCGTCAACTCCTACAAGCGTTACCAAGCCGGCTCCTGGGCTCCGACGCGCCTCGCCTGGAGCTATGACAACCGCACCGCCGGCTTCCGCGTGGTGGGACGGGGCAGTAGCCTGCGCATTGAGTGTCGCATTCCCGGCGCGGACTGCAACGCCTATCTGGCCTTCGCCGCCTCGCTCGCGTCGGGGCTGGATGGGATCGCCAACCAGATCGAGCCCCCACCGATCTTCGAGGGTGATATCTACAAGGCCCAGACGCTCCCCCACGTACCCCACACCCTGCGCGAGGCCACCGATCTCTTTGAGCAGAGCGCCTTTACCCGCCAGGCTCTGGGGGAAGAGGTCGTCGAGCATTACACCCACTTCTATCGCGTCGAACAGGCCGCCTATGACCGCGCGGTGACCGACTGGGAGCGCAAACGGTATTTCGAACGTATTTAGCAGGGAGGCATGTATGCGATTGAGAGATAAAGTGGCCCTTATCACCGGGGCAGGCAGCGGAATTGGCCGCGAGTCGGCGCTGCTGTTTGCCAGTGAGGGAGCCAGCGTTGTGGCCGTGGATGTAAACGATGAGATGGGCGGCGAGACGGTGGCGCTAATCGAGTCAAGCGGCGGCAAGGCGATATACACCCATGCGGACGTCTCCAAAGCCGCCGACTGCAAGCAGATGGTGCGCGCCGCCGAGGAAACGTTTGGAGGGCTACACGTCCTCTTCAACAATGCGGGTATCATGCACAGCCGGGATGACGATGCGCTGAGTACCGAGGAAGATGTCTGGGATCTGACGATGGCGATCAACCTCAAGGGGGTCTTCCTGGGCTGTAAGCACGGGATTCCCGCGCTGCGCCGCGCCGGGGGCGGCTCGATCATCAACACCGCCTCGTTCGTCGCGGTGCTGGGCGCGGCCACCGCGCAGATCGCCTACACGGCCAGCAAGGGCGGCGTGCTCGCGATGACGCGCGAGCTGGCCGTGATCCACGCGCGGGAGAATATCCGCGTCAATGCGCTCTGTCCTGGCCCCCTACGCACCGAGTTACTGATGAAATTCCTGGATACGGAGGCCAAGAAGCAGCGCCGCCTCGTTCACATCCCGATGGGGCGCTTCGGGGAGGCGCATGAGATCGCCAAAGCGGCCCTCTTCCTCGCCTCGGATGAGTCTTCCTTCATCACGGGCACTGATTTCCTGGTGGACGGGGGAATCACCGCTGCCTATGTCACCCCGGAATAGGAAACCTCATGCTCACCCGTCGTGATCTGTGCCAAAAAAGTGCGCTTGCCATGCTGGCTGTCCTGCTGGGCGGCTGCGGCACTGGCGAGCGCATGAGGTCTGCCCAGGAACTATTGGAAAGCGGGGAGTCCATCCCGTGGGACAGGTTACTTGCTGAGGCACGAACCGAGGCCGCACTCACGACCATCGCACTCCCCCACGATTGGGCCAATTATGGCGAGATTCTTAGCACCGTGCGGGAGCGTTATGGTCTGAGAATTACGGAACTCAATCCTGCGGCAGGGTCGGGGGAAGAGTTGGAGGCGATAGAACTCCACAAGGAGAAAGGGGGGAGTGGAGCACCCGATGTGCTGGATATTGGCCTGGGATTCACGGAATCGGCTAAGGAAAAGGGGCTTCTGGCACCATACAAGGTCGCACCCTGGGCCTCTATTCCGGAAAATGCGCGCGACCCCGATGGCTACTGGTGCGGCAACTACTATGGTGTTCTGGCCTTTGAGGCAAACCTTTCCCTGGTCAAAACAGTCCCGCTCGATTGGCCTGACCTACTCCGGCCTGAGTACAAAAACATGGTGGCCCTAGCAGGCGACCCCACACTCTCCAACCAGGCAATCTACTCCGTCTGGGCGGCGGGGCTCTCCCGGACCGGCTCCCTGGAAGAGGCTCCGATGGCGGGGCTAGAATTTTTCGCTGAATTGCACCGGATAGGCAACTTTGTCCCCCTCATCGCCGATGTCTATACTGTGGCGGCCGGGGATACCCCCATCACGATTCAGTGGGATTACCTGGGATTGAGCAATCGTGACACGTTGAAGGGAGAGCCGGATGTCGCCGTCGTGATTCCAGACTCCGGGATTCTCGCAGGGCTCTATGCCCAGGCCATCAGTGCTTATGCGCCGCACCCCTTCGCGGCCCGGCTCTGGAGCGAATTCTTGTTCTCCGACGAGGGGCAACTTCTCTGGCTGGAGGGCTACGTTCACCCTATTCGCTATAACGAGCTGGTCGCCGCTTACAAGGTTCCGCTCGAGCTGGCCGCAAAGCTGCCGCCCCCGGATTCGTATGCCCGCGCCCTCTTCCCAACCGTTCCACAGATCACCACTGCTCACAAAATCATTACCGAAAACTGGCATAGGGTAGTCCTGGGAGACGCATGAGGCAGATCAGCGTGCAGCCTACGAGCCTGGTGGTACGGCTAGCCGGGACACTTTTCCTCGTTGGCCTCCTCGCGGTGCTCCTGGTGGAGATGGCCGTCTATCGGTATGGCTGGGAGACGCTCAACGCGGCCCTCTTCATGCGCCTGGACGATAGTATTCTTCAAAAAGAAGACGGCATGACACAGTGGCTCCACGAGCAACAACTCGAAGTCGAGCGACTGGCGCGGCTCGCGGAGCTCCAGACGCAGGGCGAGGTGCTGCTGGCACCGCCGGGAAGCTACTCCAAAGCCGAACTTCAGGCTGCTCATGAGGCACTCCTCGCCTACCTCTCCCCGCTCAGGCTCACCCGACCCACCATTCAAGAAATCCTGCTGCTTGAGCAAGAGCAGGGGCGCGTTATCTTCTCCACCGATAGCAGCCAGGAAGGGCAAACCCGTCTGGCTGAAGTCTATTTTGTGGAGGGGCAGCACAGGACAGTGGTGCAGGGCATCTACCATCGCCCCATTACCGGGCAGCCAATGATGACCATCTCTACCCCGGTGTCTGATACCACCGGGGCGCTCGTGGGCGTCCTGGCGGTACACCTGGGGTTAGGATCCATCGAGGAAGGGCTTGTAGAAGAAACAGAGAGCACTCGCCGACAGATCTACCTGATTGATAGCTCGGGTCTGATCGTGGCAGGCCAGCAGGCGGGAAGTGTCATCCCGAAGGAGCAGAGCCCTGGCATCGATGCCGCCCTCCTGAAACAGCATGGCAGAAGCCGCTATCTCAACCATGAGGGAACGGCGGTGATCGGACGCTATCGGTGGCTGGAGGTGTGGCAGGCGGCGCTGCTGGTGGAACAGGAAGAGACGGAGGCCCTCACCTCTATCGCGCAGCTACGGGGGCTGGTGCTGAGCACAGGGCTCGCCGCAGCCGTCCTTCTTGCGTTGCTCAGCTATGGGATGGCGCGGGCCATCGCCGCCCCCATCCTGGAAATCCGCGCAAGCACCACGGAGGCCCTGGCGGGGAATCTGACACGGACGCCCACCGTCCAGAGCAGGGACGAGGTGGGAGCCCTTGCCCACTCGGTGAACCAGTTGATCGATCATCTGCGCCAGGCGAATGAGACGCTTCATCAAAGTGAGCAATACTTTCGCTCCCTGATTGAGCACGCCTCCGATATCATCGCCGTGACGGACCAGGACGGGGTGATGCGTTATGTGAGTCCCGCGATTCAGCCGGGGCTGGGCTATGCGCCGGAGGAGCTACTCGACCGGAGCGTGTTCGCCCTTGTTCACCCCGAGGACAGTCAACCCCTACAGGAGCTCTATCTTTATGCCCGCCTCCATCCCGAGGTTGGTCTTGCAAGCATCGTGCGCGGCCGGCACAAAGATGGAAGCTGGCGCACGCTGGAAGGAACGGTGAAGGGGCTACGTGCGGAGGATGGCACGGTACGTATTGTGGTCAATGCGCGCGATGTCACGCAGCGCGTCAATGCCGAGAGGGAGCGCGAGCAACTGCTGGCAACGGAGAAGCGCCAGCGCCTCGTGGCGGAAACGTTGCGGGAGGGCACGACGGCGATGGCCCGCACCCTGGATCGCGAGCGCGTGCTGAGGCTCATCCTGGAGCAGTTGGCCCGTGTCGTGCCTTATGACAGCGCCGGGCTGATGCTGCTGATAGACGATGAAGTAGAAATCGTCGGCTTTCGTGATATCCACATAGACCGACAGATGATGGTTCGTCTCCCCATTGAGGCACTGCGCCATGTGCAGGCTGTGTTTGACACCCGACACCCTGTCATCATCCCGGATGTTCACAAGGATGCGCGCTGGCAGCGCTGGCTGGGTGATGAGTACATTCGCAGCTGGCTGGGGGTTCCGCTGGTGGTTCAGGGTCAGGTCATCGGTGCGCTGACGTTGGACAAGCTGGAAATCGACTTCTATACCGAGCTTGATGGGCAGGTCACGACCGCCTTCGCCGACCAGGCCGCCATCGCCATCGAGAATGCGCGCCTCTATACCACCGCGCAACAGGAGCTGGTGGAGCGCCGCCGCACCGAGGAAGCGTTGCGCCAGGCCCAGGAGCGATTGGAGACGCGCGTCCGGGAGCGAACCACCGATCTGGCACGGGCCAACACCGAGTTAGAAGAGGAGATTACCGACCGTAAACGTGCAGAGGAAGCGTTGCACATGGCGCTCCAGCACGCTCGGGCATTGTACGAGGCGACAGGGAGAATTGGCGGGGCCACGGAGGTCAGCGAGGTGTGCCAGGCGTTAGCCCGGCACTTTACAGATCTGGCACAGGTAAGAGAGACGCGTGTTTGCCTCATTGACCGGGCGACAGAACAGATCCGCCATCAGGCGAGCCATAGCACGGAGCAACAACTCCTGCCCCCCCTCTCGTACGCCATGCTACTAGAGGGGGGGGGCCAGCAGGCCCTCCAGCGCACCACCCCCCTCATCGATCAGGAAGGCGCTCGGCTTGTGGCCCCCCTTCTCATCAAGAAGCGCGTGGTAGGGATCCTTCGCGCCCTGACTCAGCCGGAAAAAACCTTCACCCAGCGTGATGTCGATCTGCTGATGACCCTTGCGGCCCACGCTTCGACCACCATCGAGAATCTCTCCCTCCTGACAGAGATGCAGGCGGCGAATGCCGTGCTCGCCCGGCGGGCGTTCCAGATGGAGATTAGTAGCCATGTCGGGCAGCAAATCACCTCTATCTTGAATGTGGACACGCTTCTCAAACAGGTGGTTGAGCTTATCCAGACACGCTTTGGCTACTATTTTGTGGGAACCTGGCTGCTGGATAGCGCGCACAAGCACATCATCCTTCGTGCCAGTGCGGGGCACCCGCTGGAGCAAAGTATGAAGATCCCGCTGGACGCGGAGGTGAGTATCCTGGCGGGCGTCTGTCGGACGGGCAGCTATCGCCTCGTGAATGATGTCTCGACGGCCTCCGATTACCTGGAAATGGAGGCGCTCACCGCCACGAAGGCGGAACTCGCTCTGCCGCTCCGTGTGGGGAATGCCATCATTGGGGTGCTGGATATCCAGAGCGAGCAGCCAGATACCTTCGAGACACACGATCAGGTGCTGCTGCAAACGTTGGCTGATCAGGTTGCCATCGCGCTGCAAAATGCCGAGCGGTACGCGCTGGAACAGCAACGCCGCCTCCTCGCGGAGACACTCCAGGAGAGCAGCAACGCGCTGAACAGCACCCTGGAGCACGAGCGGGTGCTCAGCCTGATCCTGGAGCAGCTGGCGCGTGTGGTGCCCTATGACAGCGCGGCAGTCATGCTGCTCTCTGGGGACAAGCTCGAAATCGTGGCGCATCGCAGCCGCAACGAGACCCATCACCCCTCCACCAAGCTCAAACTGGAGGCGCTGCCCCATGTGCAGCAGGCGCTTGACCAGCGCGCCCCGGTGATTATCGCCGATACGACCCAGGATGCGCGCTGGCAGGTACGCGCCGAGACCAGCTATATCCACTGCTGGCTGGGGGTTCCCCTGATCGCGCAGAACCAGGTGGTCGGGCTGCTCAATCTGAACAAAGTACAAGCCCATTTCTATTCGGAGCAGGACGCCGAGATTGCAAACTCCTTTGCCAGCCAGGCCGCCATCGCCATCTCGAATGCGCGTCTCTTTGAGGCGGCCCACCAGCGCGCCGCCGAGCTGGATGCCATCCTCCAGGCCAGCCTCACCCTGACCTCCAGCCTCGAACTAAAGGAGGTTCTACAAACGATTGTCGAGAGCGCGCGGAAGCTGCTGCCCGGCATGCACGACATGCAGGTTTATCTCTATCAGGACAATCAGCTCCTCTTCGGGACGGGGATCAGCGGTGAGGGTGAGATTCGCCAAGCGGAGCGAGCGCCCCGCCCCGGCGGCCTCACCTACACCGTGGCCCGCTGGGGTCGGCCCATCGTGGTCCCCGACGTTAAGAGCCATCCGCTCTATGCCGACACGCGCGCCGACTGGAAGGGGGCCGTCGCGAGCCTTCCCCTCAAGATCCGGCAGCGCGTGGTGGGCGTGATGAATGTCTCCTACATCGAGGCACGCACCGTTGAGGAGGAAGAGTTGCGCGTGCTGCGTCTGCTAGCGGAGCAGGCCGCTATCGCCATCGAAAATGCGCGCCTCTACACCGCCGTGCAGCAGGAATTGACCGAGCGCCGGCAGATCGAGGAGGTCATGCGCCGCAGAAACGAGGAGCTGGCCGCGCTCAACCGCGTGACCACCGCCATCACCTCGGTTCTGGATCTCCAGGTCATGCTTCAGACGATCTCCCGTGAGCTGGTCCATATCTTCGCCGGGGCCAATAGCGGGATCACACTCCTCGATCCGACACAAACCCTGCTTACCGTGGTGGCTGAATATTCAGCCACGGGAAATGAAGACGTGAGCGGCCTGCTCCTTCCACTGGCGACCAACCCGGCCTCTGTGCAGGTGGTCCAGACGGGACGCTCCATCGTCGTCGCAGACGCGCAGAACAATCCCTTGATGGCCCCCGCCGTGCAGGAGCTGATGCGGCAGCGCAATACCCAATGCATGATGATTGTTCCTCTCCTGGCACGCGGGCAGGTCATCGGCACCATTGGGGTAGACAGTGAGCAGAGTGGTCGCGTCTTCACCAGCACGGAGGTCAAGCTCGCGGAAACCATCGCGGGCCAGATCGCGGGCGCGATTGCCAACGCCCAACTGTACGAGCAGACACAGCAGGCCAAGGAGGCCGCCGAGGCCGCCAGCCGGGCCAAGAGCGATTTCCTGGCGAGCATGAGCCACGAGATTCGGACGCCGATGAACGCGGTCCTCGGAATGGCGGGGCTCCTCCTCGACACATCGTTGACGCCCAAGCAGCGCGAGTTCGCGGAGACGATTCGCAACAGTGGCGATGGTCTACTCACGATCATCAATGACATACTGAACCTCTCCAAGATCGAGTCCGGCAAGCTAGAGTTGGAGAATCGCCCCTTCGACCTGCGCGAGTGCCTGGAAACCTCGTTGGACCTGCTCGCCGCCACGGCAGCGGAGAAGCGGCTGAACCTGGCCTACGCGATGGAGATGTCCCTGCCGCTCACCCTGCGGGGCGATGTGCTGCGCCTCCGTCAGATTCTCATCAACCTGCTCAACAATGCCATCAAATTCACCGTGTCCGGCGAGGTGTTCCTCACGGTGAGTGCCCAGCCCGTTCCCGCGCCTGCCGCCGATGGCTTATGGCATGAGCTGCATTTTACGGTCAAGGACACGGGGATCGGCATCCCCCAGGACCGCATGGACCGTCTCTTCCGCTCGTTTAGCCAGGTCGATGCCTCGACGACGCGCCGCTACGGCGGAACGGGGCTGGGGCTGGTCATCAGCAAGCAGCTGAGCGAGATGATGGGGGGAAGTATGTGGGTCGAGAGCGAGGGGATAGCCGGCCAGGG
>JACCSL010000293.1 GCA_013812995.1 Ardenticatenales bacterium
ATGCCTACCATGTGCAGCGCGCCCAAACTCAACTAGCGCTTGAGATCGTTGGCGCTAGTGATAACATCTCGGGCTATAAGCCCGATGGACGGCGCGATCCGCGCGCTTCCAGAGAAGGAGGGGCGGAAGAAATATGACGCTTCAACGGATGGATAACGTTCTCATCGTGGTCGACGACCTTGAGGCTGCAAAGACGTTCTTTGTCGAGCTTGGTATGGAGCTGGAGGGCGAGATGCCAATGGAGGGACCTTGGGTGGACCGTATTGTTGGACTCGAGAACGTCCGCTGTGAGGTCGCGGTGCTGCGGACCCCGGACGGCCACGGTCGGATTGAGCTGGACAAGTTCCACGCACCAGCGGCGGTCAGAGCTGAGCCGCCGAACGCGCCAGTGAACACGCTGGGCATACGTCGCATCATGTTTGCCGTCGACGACATCGACGACGTCCTCGCACGCTTGCGCGCCCATGGCGCTGAGCTCATAGGCGAAGTTGCCCAGTACGAGGACACGTACCGGCTCTGTTACATCCGCGGTCCTGAGGGCATCATCGTCGCGCTTGCCGAGCAGCTCCGGTAAAAGTTAAAAATTTGTGCTACGATAGCGCGCCCGTGGGGTAGCAAGATGGGTCGCTCCCCCAGGAGTTCATTGCAACGGACGGAGGCTATCCATGAGACGTTCTTTTCACCCCCCCGCGCTCTGGCGCGGGGTCAGCCTGCTGGGTGCAAGCTATCTGTGCTGGGTTTTGCTCGGGCCGCAACTGGCCCTGCTCTGGACACTCGGCGCGCTCGTCCTGCTCTGGCTGGCCGCGCAGCAGGGGCGCTGGGCGCGCATCGCCCTGCAAGGTACCTGGAACGTGGAGCGCGCCCAGGCCCGGCAGCGCGTGCGCCTGGGAACCTTCGTGGCCGCGCTGCTATGCCTGGCACTGGGCATCGTTACGCTGCTCAGCCTCTGGCAGAACTGACGCATCGAGCAGAGCGGCGTCCCCGCGCACTGGTGGAGGTGGGGCGCGCCGAGTGACAGCGCCTCCAGAAAACATAGGGGTGGTAGCCCATCTTGGAATCACTTGCCATGCGCTCTCAGAGCAAATCGTCGGGCTGCGCCACTCGTATAAGCCAGTCCACCTGATCAAAGTCGCGATCAAAGCTTGCCAGGTAGGGAATCGCTCGCTCGCGGCAAGCCAGCGCAATCAGCGCATCGTTGAAGTTCAACTCGCCCTGGGACCGTCGCACCAGGTCGATAATAGCGGAGTAGAGGCGTGGCACATCGGGGAAGAGCCACGCTACGGCCTCCAGCGGATACTGCGTCTGCAAGCTGTGCAAGATCGCGTCCAAGTCCGTCGTGCGTCGCTTCTCATGGACGCGGCGGGCCAGCGTGCTAACCGCCTCTGCCAGCACGCAATCGAACAAGACAACCTCGGCTTCTCTAACTATCAAAGCACTCTGGAGCGCCGTCGCCGCGCTATGCCATAGGTCCGCCCGGTCCAGTAAGCCAATCAGGACAGAGGTATCGATGCTAATCTGCATCGTAAAGCACCTCGCTATCAGAGAGGGCATCACCGCCTAGTGCCACGATCCCAACGAGCGCTGCCAGGCGTGTAGCAGGCGCACTAGGCGTTGCTACAGATGGACGTGCGGTCAGGGCGGGATCTACGTGAATATCTAGTTCGACCGCGGTTCCCTCGGGTAAATCCAGAGGCTCCAACACTTGTAAAAAACCATTCCGGTACACAGCCTTTACCACATAGTGGGTGCCTGGGGTCATGGGGTACCTCCTTGGTAGGCGCTTCTGTACAAACTCGTGACGACTGAAGTATAGCAGAGGCGGTTATCGTGGCTCCTTGTCCGTGGATATGCGCCCCAAAAACCGCGCCAGCTGTTCTGCTTCTTCGGCTCGCTCTATGTCCTCCCGCAGAGTAGGCCTGGCATAGAGGAACTGGAGCAAGCAGGGCCAGTCCCAGCTCTCGTCCATCGGACCCTCATCCCTCGGCCTCGCTCCAGCACAGCATCAGCGCTCGGCAAAGCCACCGCGCGCCTCTCGCCGTGCCTGCTGCACCGCCAGCACCGCGTCGCGATCAATGCCATACGCCGCGAGCAGCGCGTTGATCACCTCGTAGAGATCGGCTGCTACTCCGTCAATGGAGGGAGCTGTTTGACAGCGCCCGGCGCGCCTGCCATCCTGATAGAAAGCAATACCAGAAGGAGGTGGGCGGATGCAGCGTGCGGTGTTGATTGCGGACGAGTCCCTGTGGGCGCGCGGGCACCCATCCGGTCATCCCCTGCGCCCGGAGCGGCTGCGCGATACCTGGCAGATGCTGCTGGCCTACGAGGCGTTCCGTGCGCCGGGGGTCGGGGTGCTCCCGCCCCGGTTGCCCACCGAGGCGGAACTGGCCTTCTTCCACACCCCGGCCTACATCGAGGTGGTGCGTCGCCTCAGCCAGGGCGAGACAGTGCCAGAGGCCGCCCGCTACGGCTTCGGGCCAGGGGACAACCCGCCCTTTGTGGGAATGTTCGAGAGTGAGAGCCGCAAGGTCGGCGCGGGCCTAGTGGGGGCAGAGGCCCTCTTGGCGGGCGAGAGCCAGATGACCTTCAGCTTCGCAGGTGGGCTTCATCACGCGGGGCGGGAGCTGGCGAGCGGCTTCTGCGTCTTCGGGGACTGCGCTGGCTAGCCCTGGGCGGCGGGGGCTACGACCGCTCCGTGGTACCGCGCGCCTGGACCCTGGCCTGGGGCATCATGAGCGACCAGACCTTTGCCGACGAATTGCCCGCCTCCGTGGCAGCCCGGTACAATCTACCCCTCCTGCGCGACAGCGCGCCTGCACCTACCCCGACCCGCGAGCGTGCGCAGGCCCGCCGCGCGGTGGAAGAGACGATCGAGGCGCTGCGCGCCCTGCTCGACTCATCTGGCCCTCTGCCATGAAGCGGCTCTATCGCTACGTCGGACCGCACGATCTCAGGCGACTTCTCGACCAACCCACTCCACGATGCTGCATCGAACGGCCGCACGATGTACGCGCCTGGCTAGAGCAGAGCCACCGACCAGGAACGACGCTGTATCAGGTCACGGTCACCTTCATCATAGATGGGGACGAGCGCCTCTGGATCGCCGATCAACGTTCCGAGCATGTCGTGTGCGCCCGCGGCCAGGCGATCTATGCTGCCGGAGAAATCACCTTCTGGCTCCACCAGACGCAGGTGGATATCTGTGAGATCAGCAACCAGTCTACCGGCTATTGCCCGGAGCCCGGTTCATGGGCGGTGGTGACAGCCGTTCTGGAGCGGATTGGCCTACCTCATCCAGCGACCTGGACCGTTGCCTATCTATTCCGGCGCTGCCAGGCGTGCGAGACCATCAACCTCATCAAGGATGATTGGTTCGAGTGTGCCGTCTGCGGGGTACCGCTTTCCGAACACTGGAATTTCGAGTGAGCGGTACGAGGCTCTGTCGGGAAACCCATCAAGGTCGGGCCTGCTTGCCTCGTTTGGCCCTGGGGATCTTGGGTGGAAGCGCGCGGATATAGGCCAGAGCGGCGCGCGCCAGCGCGTTCCAGAGCGCGGCGTGTTGGAGGGGAATCTGCACCCATTCGCGCAGCGGCATGTTGCGCCCGGAGGGGTCGAAGAGGTGCGCTCCCGGGAAGGCGAGGGCGCGTGTTCGCTCGGGTTCTGGCAGTTTCACGAGCAGTGCCTCCCCCGCGAGTCCGGCAAAGAGATATCCATTGGCATACAGGCAGGGGATCCCGAATGCCTTGCCGGGTGTCACCTGCTCCGTGAATATGGTAAGCTGGCTGAGAAGGAGGTCTGACGCCGCCCGTGGTGGCACGCGACAAGACGAGCCGGGGTAACACTGAAGCGGCAAAGCGGGAAGACGGAAAAGAGCGGCACTTTTGGTCTTGGTATTGCTCGTTTGGGTTCCACGTTTCCTGAAAGGCAGGGCTACCGACTGATGGCTAGGCAATATGCGACACGCGAGGATGAGATTCGTTCCCTGAGCCGTGAGTTGCGCCATAACTGGCGAAGCGTGCGGAGAGACGCAGCAACCCGCCTGGGGGAACTCCAGGCCATCGAGGCGGTGGATGCCCTGGTGGCGTGCCTCATGGAGTTTGATCCAGAGGATGAGGAGAGCAGGGCGAACATGAGTGCGGGCGCGGCGCTTTCAGAGCTAGGAGAGGTTGCCCTTCAGACGCTGCTTGAGCGCTTATTCGACGCTGATACGCAGTTCTCCAAACCTCGGTGGAGCCGCTCCTGGATTGTGGAAACCATTGCGATATTTGAGGATCCGCGTGCGGTAGAGCCTCTGCAACGAGCGGCTGACCAATGGCCTTATCTGCGGCGCGAGGTAAGGTTAGCTGTCGAGCGAATTCATGCCCCAAGCTCTGTAGGGGGTGTCGATGAAGAGCAATAGGGTGCAGCGGAGGAAAAGGCAAGACGGTGGTACCCTCCCTCATCGGCCACCCAGCGCGTAGTAGAGCGCCAACTCCCTGGCGACCGCGGCCAGCTCCGCGTCACAGCGCTGCCTAGCAGGGATCTGCGCCTGGATCTCGGCATCGCCCCAGACGGGGCACACCCGCTCGGTCAGGGGGGCGGTGAGCAGGGTGGATTGGTGGTGATGTACCTTGAGCGCGTGCCATGAAAATCCTGCTGGATGAGTGCTTGCCACGCAAACTCAAATATGAGCTACCCACGCACGAGGTGTGGACGGTTTCTGAACGGGGCTGGGCAGGCACCAAGAATGGCGCACTGCTCGCCCTGGCAACGGCCAATGCCTTTGAGCTCTTTATCACGGTGGATCAGGGACTCTTCTATCACTAGAACCTCAGTGCTGCCACGCTCGCCATTATCGTGCTTGTCGCCGATGATCCGACATTCCGCACATCTTCAACTAAGCTTATGATACAACATACAGTGATTCAAGCGGCGGAATCCACTAGATATTGTATAGCCCGCATGTTCTGAAAAGAAAAGGGGAGACAGTCGTCAACTCA
>JACCSL010000299.1 GCA_013812995.1 Ardenticatenales bacterium
GCCCAGCCCAGTCCCGCGACCATCGCGAGGCCCGTCGCAACCAGCCCATAGAAGGGCATCTTGCTTCCGTAGCCCGCATTGACCGGGCCCTCCCCATAGCGCTGGAACAACTCGCCCCAGCCCGTCGTGCGGAGGATTTCCTGGACACGCTGGTGGCCGACAAAGGGATACCAGAAGGTATTGTGGTAGAGATTGGATGCCAGATAGCTCCAGGGTGTGATGGGGCTCTGAAGCAGGGCCTTCTCAAGCGGTTTGAAGGGACCGTGGTAGATCATCTTCTGCCCCTTGGAGGCGAAGGTGTTCTGATGGTTCACAAAGTGCCAGTTCTGCCGCGCGGCGTCTTCGTCCCCGACAAGCTCAATCTCACGCGGGTCGCCCACGCCAAGCCCCATCTCGTGTGCCAGGCGAATAAAGCGAATCGAGAGGGGGTCAAAGCCCATCAACTTGGCGCTCATGGCATCAATCGCCACCTGATCTGCGGATGCCAGGAGTACGTTCTTGACATGGGGAATCATGGCGCGCGGCCCCGGGCCCTCCCCTGCCAGGGTACCGTCCATCACCGCGAAGAGGCCGCTATGGATATCCTGCTGAATCTGGAGCAGGTCCACGAGGGTCTCGTGGATCACCGCGTGGGTCCAGTGGCGGCGCTCCGAGAGTAACCCCCCAAAGGCATTTTTCATCGCGCCGGTCATCTGCGTGAAGACATGCGACTTGGTCTGGGGCAGGTGGATAATATTCCGATCCAGGAAGAACTTGGGAATGGTTACCCCTTCCGGGTAGATATCGTCCAGCACGAGAAAGGGACGCTTGGGCTGATAGGTTACCCACTCCACCTCGGGTTCGTAGATGTGAACCTCACGCAGGTTGTGCTGCTGCACGACAGGCCGTTGGTGATTGAGCCGCTCTCCCTCTTTGGCACTCACGACCACCGTGCGATTGTGCGCAGCAATCAGAGACTCCCGTGCATACCCATCCTGGAGGAGGGTACGGATCACGCCGTCTAACTGCCAGGGCGGAGTCGAGCAACCGGGATACCAGAGTTGCCAGGAGAGATTGATCTTCAGGATTGTCTCATGGGTCTGCGGCAGGTTGTGCTGATAGCCTGCCAGGTGCATAACACGCTGGTAATCCTCAAGAACGGTCGCAGGGGTGGTCTTTACAATGGCCACCCGTCCCCGGCCGGGAAATGTTTTGGGGTCTATCAACGTCGGTTTCTCCCTAATTCTGATGGTTGAGGAGCACCGCCACAAAGGTATTTATGCTTAGTTATGGGAGTATAGCATGGGGAGCAGGCAGCGGCAAGCATCTTTCGGCTATTTCGATATCTATCATTCCTGTTATTGGGCAAAAAAAACTTTCTCGGTTGCGCTAAGACAGTACAACAGTTACAATTTCTTCACCTTTCCATCCCCACTGTTAGACAGGCAACGCCTATGAACATGAATCCACTTCCCGCGTTGGATGCACCTATTGCAGATTTGCTCCTGCTTCTGCGCCAACGCGATCTTCCCACGGCGCTCCGCGCAGCCCTGGCACGTATTATGGAGGCGGGCAATGCCGAGGGAGCGTCACTCTGTTTTGCAGCGCGTCGCCCGATTCAGTTGCGCCTGGGCCATCTGCCCGCCGCCGCGCTGACGACCATCGAGCAGTGGGAGCACTCCCTGTTGTCCCGGCTGGAGCAGGGTCCTCTCTACGCCGAGATTACCTCGCAGGCCGCATTGCCCAGCGGACACATGCTGGTCAAGATGCCCCTGAGCGGCCCCGATACGGTGGTGGGCAATGTCGTGCTCCTGCTCCCCCCGGATCAGCAGTTGAACGAGTATCAGTTCGATGCGCTCCGCACGCTGTGCCATGTCACAGGCAATCTCGTCAGCCTGCTCCAGGATCTAACCCTCACGCAGCAGCGCCTGGAGCGGCTGGGGCTGCTCTACGAGATCGGGCAGGCGCTCGCCTCCGAGTTAGATCTACAGCAACTTCTGCGCACGACGATGCAGTTGGCTGCCGATGTCATGAATGCCCAGGCCAGTAGCCTGATGCTGGTGGACCCTACCGACTCCAACTATTTGATCTTCGAGATCGCGCATGGGGTCAAGCGAGATCAGCTCAAGCGCTACCGCATGCCGACGACCCAGGGCATCGCAGGGTGGGTAGCAACGCACGCTCAGACAGTCATCGCCAACCAGCCTGACAACGACCCGCGCTTCAATCGCAAGGTGGACCTGCGCACGGGCTTCCTAACACGGAACATTATCTGCGTGCCGATGCAGATCAAGGGCATCGTCATCGGGGTGCTCCAGGTGCTCAACAAGGCCAACGACGAGGGCTTCGATGATGAGGACCAGGAGCTACTGCTGACACTCGCCAGCCAGGGAGCCGTTGCTATCGAGAACGCGCGCCTCTACCGCAACCTGCGCGAGGAGCGAGACCGCATCATCCAGGCGCAGGAGGAGGTGCGCAAGGAGCTGGCACGCAACCTGCACGATGGCACGGTCCAGATTCTGGCGGCCATCAGTATGTCTCTGGAGCATGCCCGGCGGTTGATCGATAGAAAGCATGATCCCGAGATGGTCATTCAGGAGCTCAACGATATTGCCGAACTCAACAATCGCGCCATCCGCGAGTCGCGTACCCTCCTCTTCGAGCTGCGGCCCGTG
Source organism: Ardenticatenales bacterium (assembly GCA_013812995.1). Classification (GTDB taxonomy): domain Bacteria; phylum Chloroflexota; class Anaerolineae; order Ardenticatenales; family Ardenticatenaceae; genus JACCSL01. The sequence goes on from JACCSL010000299.1 coordinate 2,655, forward strand.
GTGCTGGAGACGCAGGGGTTGGGACCCGCGCTGGAGGCCTACATCGAGCGACTCAACAAGGACAAGGGAAAGGCCGCCGAGGTCACTCTCGATTTTCCCCAGGATATGCCGCGCCTGAGTGGCAAGGTGGAGCGCACGCTCTTCGCCATCGTTCAGGAGGCCGTGGGGAACGCCCGCAAACATGCCAAGGCCGTAGAGATTGCCGTGAAGGGACGCACCCAGGGAGAGTACCTCTATATGGTGATTCAGGACGACGGCGCAGGCTTTGATCTGGACAAGGTACAGGCAAAATACGAGACATCGGGAAGTCTTGGACTCATCAACATGCGGGAGCGCGCCGAGCTCATCGACGCGGAGTGGCGCATGGCGAGTGAACCCGGCAAGGGTACGCGAGTGACCGTTCGGGTCCCCCTCGCGGAAACCCGGCCAGAAGCGATTTGATGACCTATGTGGGGTTCCATACGCAAGATATTCACCAACATCTATCGGGGGAAGCGCAAGCGTGGAGCCCGTGTGGCCCCCAGGCGGGACTCGTACAGCCAGAGCGAGTACGAGACCGCCATCGCTGCCTTCAGCGAGGCGCGCGAGGTCTGGCGGCAGGTGGGGGATCCACGAGGGGAAGCCGATGCGCTGATAGGGCTGGGCAAAACCCACCAGAGGATGGGAAACCTGGCCGATGCCCGCTGGGCCTACGAGTCATCCCTACATCTCTACAAAGAGATGAAGGACGAAGATGGGTATGAAGAGGTGAAGGAGTACCTCGCAGCCCTATCTGCCCTTGAATAACGAACTTTCCGACCTAACTTTTTGAGGAGAAGAGTCCTGATGGCAGAGAAGAGCGCAGACAAGGGCAACAAGGCCTTTGACCGAGGGGAGTATGAGACCGCCGTTGCCGCCTTCAGCGAGACGCGCGAGGTGTGGCGACAGCTCGGTGACACGCGCGGAGAGGCCAGCGCCCTTGTCGATCTAGGCGTCGCCCACCAGAAGATGGGCAACCTGGCCGATGCCCAGGAGGCATACGAGGAGGGACTGCGCCTCTACGAGCAGCTCGGGGATGACGAGGGGCGCGCCACGGTGATGGGC
>JACCSL010000305.1 GCA_013812995.1 Ardenticatenales bacterium
CCACCAGGTAGCGGTTGATGGAGGGAATCTGCGCCTCGCTGGTTACGGTCATGGAGAGTTCGTCGCCCTCGACGCGGATCTCCTGTCCCCACGATTCCAGCCCGGTCAGTACCTCCGGCGTCAGGCCGCGTGCCCATATCGGCCCTTCATCTATTAGACACCGCCCGCCAAAGAGATGTGACAACCAAAAAGGGCCAGTTTGCCGCGCGAAGATTCTGGTTTCTCATTAACGATCATCCTGCGCTGCTGCCAGATCCTCCCACCCACCCCAGGGCTGCGTCCAGGCGGCGGTCTTCCATCGATAGATAAAGTGGACCACCAACCCTACCAGAGGCCCACCCAGCAGCCAGACTCGCAGGGTAGCCGAGCGCCGCAGGGCAACGGTTAGGCTAATAAAGAGCACCCATTTCAGCACCCGAAACCACACGGGTTGGGCACCTCTTGAGAAAGCCACGCGGAGTTCTTTTTCCATCACTTCCTTCATGGAACCCCCTCCCTGATCATACGCAAATTGGTTCTGGACCAACTGCCGCCAGCGCCACTGGCGATAGTGATAGAACAGCCAGGCAAAGCCCCACGCAAACAGGGTGAGTGCACCTGCCTGCACCTCTACCTGGTCGCTATAAAGCGTGCCGCCTCTGGGGTCCGGCACAATCGTAATGCGGTGGTCCCAACGGGAAATGAGTCCTCCGGCCCCGTTGTCCCGAACTTCGTAGCGTTCCTGACCTGACGTGCTATCTGCGGTAGTCACCGAAAGATTCAGATCGTGCGCGCCGAGAGGCAGGAGCATACCAAGCTTTAACCGTACCCGATAGCGCCCTGGTTCCCACGCCACGGGCAGGTGCGGGGGGTCTAGCGGCTCGAAGCCGACCAGGGGAAAGGCGATGTGCTGAAGGAGGCGCGAGCTTTGAACCTCGCGCCATGCCGCCGCAGGCGAACAATCCAGGTGCGTGCTGACATCTAGGTGCATTGGTCAACCTTTTCTTATACTGTGACCAGAAGGGCGGTGGCGTACATGATGGCAATACCAAGAGTCAGCCCCGCGAAGGTCGGCCAGCTCACGAGTGGCTCCTGGTGGCGCTGAGCATCGCGTACCAACATCCGCCCGACCTCCCAGATGACCTGCAAGATTGCGCCTGCCCCAATCGCCATGAAAACGGTGGTCAGGAGCGGCGAGTACGCGAAGCCGCCGATCCAGGTGCCCAGAATGGCGGGCGCGCCAGCCAGCGCCCCCAGCGCGATGAACTGACGGAGTGGCGGGCGCTCCTGCGCGAGCGGCGCGGCAATCCCGATGCCCTCGGTGATGTTGTGTAGCGTGAAGCCTATCACCAGGAAGGTGCCCAGGGCGGCCTCCCCGGCGGCCAGCGCCGCCCCAATGGCAAGGCCCTCGCCCAGGTTGTGGAGGCCGATACCAAAGGCAATCATGGTGGCGACTGCCAGGCGTGAGCGGTCGCCCCGGCGTCCCCCCACCGCCAGCAGCGCGAGGGTGGTCAGCAGCGTTAGCATCCAGACCAGCGGCTGCCCCGAGAAGGCACCGGGCAACGTCGCGGCCACCTCTAGTGCCTCTAGGAGCGTGTCGATAAAGAGGAAAACCAAGAGCCCCACCGTTAGGCTGAGGATCACATTCAACCCCGTGCGTCCCATCTGGCGCAGGAAGGGATGCCAGGCGAGGCCCAGCGCCACCGGCACCACGCCCACATAAAAGCCCAGCAGGGCATAGCGCAGGAACAGCTCCCAGGAGAAGCCAGGCGTAGCGACCGCCAGCGGCACCTCGCCATCAAAGGTCACCCCCGTTGAGGTAAGCAGCCGCACGGCATGGGCCTCGCCCTCCACCCACGGATACGCTAGATGGATCGTCGCCTGGCCCAGGCGGGGAACGGTCTGCTGCGGCTCCATCGTGAACTGCCAGAAGGCGTCATCCACCAGCACCTGGGCCACGGTCACGGGGTCTGGTCCGCCATTGACCAGTTCAACCCGCATGTGCCCTGGCTCGGGCAAGACGATGCGTTGGATGGTGAGTTCCTCGAACGGCGGTAAGTTGCTGGGCGTCAGCCCGGCTCCTGTCATAACGATCAGGGCAATCACGATGCCCAGGCCCAGCAAGGGGAGCAGCGCCAGTAGCACATGACCGAGACGCCAGCCGGTGCTTGCCAGGCGCGGGGGTTCCTGTGTGATTTCAGACATTAGTTGCCTCCTTGACCGGGAATGGTGCAGTACGCCAGGGCGGGGCCTTGGGCGGTCTGGGCCTGCGGCCCCTCTTCAGTGGCCTCAAAAAAGCTCATCCAGCCCAGTTCGGCGAACTCCGACTGGTGAGCGTGGAACATATACTTGCCCGGATAATCAAAGCGCATCTCCAGAATCGAGCGCTCTCCCTGGCACATCATAATTGTATCGGTGTAGTCGTCCGGGGTGAGTTTGGTGCCGGTACGAAAGACATTGAAGAAGTTGCCATGCACATGGAACGAGTTGATGAGGTCGAACTCAGTCAGGTTGGCTACGTAGACGCGCACCAACTCGCCGACCTTGACCTGAAGGGGCTCGTTGGCGTAACCAAAGGCAATCGAGTTTGCCGAATAAATTTCATTTTCGTTGTCGAAGTTGGTATCAAAGGCATTCATGATGATGACAAACTCGCGCGCCGCCGGTCGCCCAACCTTGGGGTCGATAATCCAGGAGCCATAGAGTCCCTTATGGATGTGGCGCTTGAGCGGCAAGGCATGGCAGTGATAGGGATGAAACCCGAAAGGTACAGCCGCCTCGAACTCATAGGTGGTGCGCTGGCCGGGGAGAATCTCCCCGGCACCGATGCCTGGCACACCATCCATTTCCGGGCGATGTAGGCCGTGGAAGTGGATCGTATGCGGGTGCGAGCTGCCATTGCCAAAATGGACCCGGATCATATCCCCTTCATTGGCACGCAAGGTTGGCCCTGGCACGCGCCCATTGTAGGTCCAGGCCGGGAAGAACACGCCTGGTGCAATCTCGATCTCTTTATCGACTGCATTCATCTTAAACTCACGCAGTGTGCGCCCATCCGGGAGCGTCGAGACCTTGCCATAGTCGAACTCGGTGGCGAGTTCGTAAGGAGTAAAGCCATTGCGGGCGTGATCGACGACGCCCATCGCGTGGTTTGCGCTATGACCGGGATGCCCTGTTCCATGCCCCGTAGCGGGTACGGGCTCCTGCGCCTGCGCCGGTCGTCGTCCCAAAAGAAAGGCGAGTCCGCCTGCCAGGCCGCTCAGGGCACCGGTGCGTAACAGGCCCCGGCGGGAAAGTGATGTGTCAGACATAGGGGTTCCTCCAGCTGAGCCCTGAGAAGTGCTTAATGAGGACGTGACGAGACTCGAGGGCGAAAATTAGGTGATCATGAAGTTGATTTTAGTAATCAAAAACGTTATATTTAGCTTAACCTAAATATAATAAAGGTCATAAAGCTTGTCAACCGGGAGGGAAGAAGTGCTCACCCCAGTGATGGAAGACTACCTGAAGGAAATCTATCTCTTGCGCGAGGAAACAGGAGGTGTCAAAATAGCACTCCTCGCCGAGCGTCTGGGCAAGCTGCCCTTTGCGGTAGCTCTCAGCCGTGCCAGTCAGGCCATCATCCGTCAGAATCTGGCGCTAGCGGTCATTGCGCTACTGCTTGTCACCTCGGTGCTGGGGCTCGTGCAGCTAAGCTGGGCGGTCGTGCTCCACGAGGGGAGTACGGTTCTGGTCGTCCTGAACGCGCTCCGCCTCCTGGGCTACCAGGAAAGGAGGGGGTGACGCTCAATGAGCGCCTCACTGGACGCGATTATCATTGGCGCAGGGCAGGCCGGGCTGGCGATGGGCTACTTCCTGGCCCGGCAGGGCTACCAGTTTCTCATTCTGGATGGGGCTCCGGCGATTGGTCATAGCTGGCGCACCCGCTATGACTCGCTACGGCTCTTCACCCCAGCGGAGTACAACCACCTACCGGGCCTGCCTTTCCCTGCCCCAGCGGGCACCTACCCCACCAGGGATCAGGTGACAACATACCTGATGCAGTATGCAAAAACCTTTCAGCTTCCGGTCCACTTGAATGAGGCAGTGCAGGCAGTGCGGCAGGCAGGAGCGCACTTCCTGGTAGAGACGGAGCAGCAGCGCTACGAGGCCAAGCAGGTCGTCATTGCCACTGGGCCATTTCAGCGCCCGTTTGTTCCTACCCTCGCGCGCGATCTCGCCCCGAGTGTCTACCAGCTCCATAGCGCAGCGTACCAGAATCCAACGCACCTGCCTCCTGGCGAGGTTCTGGTGGTGGGGGCGGGCAACTCGGGCGCGCAGATTGCGGAGGAACTTGCTCCCACCCGCCAAGTGTATCTGGCCGCCGGGCACGGCCTGCGCACGCTCCCCCAGCGACTGCTGGGCAAAGATACCTTCTGGTGGCTTCACCGACTGGGCTTGATGTCGCTGCCGATCACCTCGCCCCTCGGCAAGCACATGAGTCGCCTGGAACCGATCTTTGGAACCGATATTCAGCGTCTGGTGCGCGAGCATGGTCTGAAGCTCGTGGGGCGGGCGCAGGGCGCACGCGGCAAGTGGATTGACCTGGAGGGCGGTGAGGCGCTCCAGGTTCCCACCGTCATCTGGGCAACGGGGTTCCGACCTGACTTCGGGTGGGTCGATGGACCAGTGCTGGATGAAC
>JACCSL010000345.1 GCA_013812995.1 Ardenticatenales bacterium
GTCCGGGCCAATGCGGGGGGCCGTGATTGGTGCGCTTATCTTCGAGGGACGCGCGCAGACCGAGGCAGAGGCGCAGATTCTGGTAGAGCATGGCGCGGTGGAGTTCGAGCCCTGCCATCATCACCAAGCCGTTGGACCGATGGCGGGTGTCATCTCGCCCTCCATGTCGGTCTACATTCTCGAAAATCGCACACACGGGAACCGCGCCTTCTCGAACCTCAACGAAGGGTATGGCAAGGTGCTACGCTACGGGGCCTTCAGCGAGGATGTGCAGCGCCGCCTACATTGGATGGAGGCGATCCTCGCCCCAACGCTGGCGGCTGCCGTGGAAAGTAGCGGCGGGCTTGACATGCGTGCCCTCCTCAGCGAGGCGCTGCACATGGGTGACGAGGGGCACAACCGCAACAAGGCAGGCTCGATTCTCTTTCTGAAGGCGCTCGCGCCCCATATTGCCAGAGTTGCAAAAGAGCCTTCCATTGCCTCGGAGGTCCTGCGCGCTATCGGTGACAATGCGCTGAGCGTGTTGAACCCGGTGATGGCGGCCTGCAAGACAATGGCCGACGCCGCGCACGAGGTCGAGGGCAGCACGCTGGTCTCGACAATGGCCCGCAACGGGACGGACTTTGGTATCCGGGTCAGCGGTCTGGGGCCGCGCTGGTTCACCGCCCCCGCCGAGGTGCCGCAGGGACTCTATTTCCCCGGCTTTCGCTCTGAGGATGCCAATGCGGACATCGGAGACAGCACGATCACGGAGACGGCGGGTATCGGTGCGTTCGCGATGGCGGCAGCCCCGGCCATCGTGACCTTTGTGAGTGGCACGCCCAAGGATGCGCTCAACGCCACCCTGGAAATGTACGAGATCACCATCGCCGAGCATCCCTTCTTCACGATTCCCCCGCTGGATTTCCGTGGCTCGCCCACGGGCATCGACCTGCGCAAGGTGGTCGAAACGGGCATTACGCCGCGTGTCAACACGGGAATTGCTCACAAGGAAGCAGGCGTGGGCCAGGTTGGGGCGGGCCTTGTTCGTCCCCCGATGGCAATTTTTGAGGAGGCCCTGGTGGCCTTCGCCGAGCATTACGGTTTTTAACCCCCAACACGGAGAGCTTTTTTTATGAAACCCATAGACCTTTCCCAGCCCCTCAACCAGGATACACCCTTCTGGCCCTTCTACCCGCCCTTCGAGGTGAAATACATCAAGCGCAAGGCCGAGCATGGTGTCAACGCGCAGTATATTATGAGCTCGAATCACATGGGCACGCACCTGGATGCCCCGCGTCACTTCGTCACGAATGGCAAGACGGTGGACCAGTTGCCCCTGGAGTGGCTCTACGGCGATGGCGTGATCGTGGACCTCAGCGACGCGCTGGATGATCTGGATGTCTTCACGCCTGATATGCTTGAGAAGCGCGTCGAGATTCGTGAGGGTGATATTCTCTTCATCAATACGGGTTGGCACCGCTTTGCCCAGTTTGGGGAGACGCCCGATGAGGAGCGATACATCCAGCGTCATCCCGGCCCGCACCACAGCATCGTGCCCTGGCTGCTGGACAAGAAGATTCACCTGTGGGGCGTGGATATGATTTCCACGGACCACCCCATGAATCTGCCCATTGGTCGCTTCCTGGGTAAGGGTGGCCTGGAGCACTGGCAGAAGGTGCGCCGCCGCGTCGAGGAAAAGTTTGGGGCGGATCGCATCGACGAGATGTTCCCGGAGGAGGCGTATCAGCTCACCCACAACGCGCTCTTCCCCGCTGACTGCTTCCATGTCGAGAATCTTGGCGGGATGATCGGTATGCCTGAGCTACAGAACCGTCGCCTGACCCTGGGAGCCTTTCCCTGGCTCTTCAAGGGTGGTGAGGCTGCCTTCTGTCGCGCCGTGGCGTTTGTGGAGTGAGGCAAGGATTAACAGAAAAGAAGGATTAACGGCATGGGGCTGCGGCATGCGGAGATTACGGGGCGCATCTTGAAGGCGTACTATGAGGTGTGGAATCATACGGCGCGGCTCTACCCGGAGGTGATCTACGAGCGGTGTATGCAGGGGGAGCTCGCGCCCCACCTCCCCTGCAAGCGGCAGGATGCTTACGAGATATTTTATAAAAATATCAAAGTGGGTGGGCAGCGGTTGGATATGTTCCTGGCCGATGAGATCGTGGTGGAGTTGAAGGTGGTGCCGGAGTTGACGAAGTTGCACAAGGCTCAGACGATTTCATACATTAAGGTTGTGGGAAAACGAGATGGGCTTCTGATCAATTTTGGTGGAACGCAGCCCACCTTCCATCGCCTCTTCTACAATGAGCCAGAGCAGCCGCCCGCTGAAGGCACCATCCGCAAAAAAGTACAAGAGATGGCTGGCCCCTACGCCCCCGACCTCGTCTATGAAATCAACGCCGCCCTCTTCGAGGTCTTTCGCCATCTTGGCCCTGGCTTCATCCAGCGTATTTATGCCAATGCCTGTTACCAGGAATTCTTGCTACGCGGCCTCGCCCCGCAGTCGCACCGCCAGTTCGAGGTCATTTACAAGGGCAAGCCCGCTGGCCCCATCTCCCTCAAACACATCCAAATCGCCGATATCCTGCTCTTCCCTATCGCCCGCACCGACCCGAACGCCCTACCCATCAAGATCATGAAAGACTACCTGGCCTATATGAACTACCCGCTCGCCATCATCGCCAACTTCCAGGACACCAAACTCTCACCCATCATCATCCGTCCCTAACCCTTCATTCCTGCCGTAATCCTTCATTTCTGTAAATCCTTGCTGAGGCACCCCAATGAAACCAGCAGCGTTCGACTACCACGCCCCCACCACGCTCGACGAGGCCCTTGCTTTGTTGGCAGCGTACGGAGACGAGGCCAAAATCCTGGCCGGCGGGCAGAGCCTCATCCCGGCCATGAACTTTCGCCTGGCCCAGCCCGCGATCCTCGTGGACATCAACCCCGTGACCACCCTCGTCGGAATCCACGCAGAGGGCGACGGTGGGCTTCGTATTGGCACCATGACCCGGCAGCGCACCGTAGAACACAGCGACCTCGTGGCGGCCCGCGCCCCGCTCCTCGCCGAGACCATGCCCCACATCGCCCACCCGCAGATTCGCAACCGGGGCACCTTCGGCGGCTCGCTGGCCCACGCGGACCCCGCCTCGGAGCTTCCCGCTGTGGCCGTGGCGCTGGGCATGACCCTGCGGGCGCAGAGCACACGCGGCGAGCGGGACATTGATGCCACCGACTTCTTCCAGGGGCTCTTCGCCACTGCGCTGGAGCCTGACGAGATGCTGATCGAGGTGCTGATTCCCGCGCTGCCCGCACGCACCGGCACCGCCTTTGCCGAGGTCGCGCGCCGCCACGGGGATTACGCGATGGCGGGCGCGGCGGCAGTCGTCACGCTGGCGGAGGACGGAACCATCGCCGCGTGCAAACTTGTCTACCTCTCCATCGGCGACGCGCCCGTGGAGAGCCACAGCGCCGCGAGTGCGCTGCTGGGGGTCATACCCACAGACGAGGCCATCCGCGCGGCAGCGGAGGCCATGGAGCAGGACATCGACCCGCTCGGCGACATCCACGCGACCGCTGCCTACCGCCGCCACCTGGCAAAGGTGCTCGCGCGGCGCACCCTGGCAAGCGCCGTGGCGCGGGCCAGGAATTAGCGATGACATTGCAGCGCGTTGGCCTGGTGGCAATACTGTTCACTCTCTGGCTAACTTTAGGAGCATACCCGGCCTCAGCCTGTTCTCAGCCCACCAACCCTCCTACCATTGAAGACTCTCTGCAAGAAGCTGACATTGTCATTGCAGCACACATCATGAATTGGCGAGTCGCCGATGAGCATAAGCGTGGCAACTATCCTTACTCTCCCATCGAAGTCACAATCAAAGTGGATCACGTCTTTAAGGGAAATGGCCCACCTCAAATACAATTTATTGATGAAAGCAGTCTATACGTTGATATTCATGGAGCACTATTCTGGGAGGAGAGCTGTCTCAGCCTATTTAATCAGAACCCCCAAGATATGTATATGATTATGTCGACAAGAGAGCGTGTTATAACCTCTCGTTACGACATAGCTCGCGTCTTCTTCCTGGGTCCCGCTCCGGCAGGTGAGCATTATGAACTCATAGCAGGGCGCATCAACCGTTTCCTTGGCCCAGGAACATTGCCCGCCGCTGGGGCACCGCGTCGGAGCATTGCTCCGCTTCTGCTGATGTCCGGTGCCCTGCTGCTCGTTGCCGCTGCCCTTGTGAGACAAAGAAAGTTCGAAGCAATCGCATGAGAGATCAACGATGAGCCACGAGATTACCCTGACCGTCAACGGTCACGCCCACACCCGCACCGTCGAGGCGCGCCTGCTGCTAAGCGATTTCCTGCGCCACGAGCTTGGCCTGACCGGGACCCACGTTGGCTGCGAGCATGGCGTCTGCGGGGCCTGCACGATTTTGCTGGATGGCGTACCCGTCCGCTCCTGCCTGACCTTCGCCGTGCAGGCCAACGGTCACGAGATCATGACCGTCGAGGGCCTGGGGCATGACCCGGAGAACCTCCACCCGCTCCAGCAGAGCTTCTGGGAGTCGCATGGCCTGCAATGCGGCTTCTGCACGCCCGGCTTCCTGATGACCCTCCTCCCCTTCCTCCAGGAAAATCCCGACCCCAGCGAGCAGGAGATTCGCGAGGCCATCTCAGGCAATCTCTGCCGCTGCACGGGCTACCAGTTCATCGTTGATGCCGTGAAGTTGGCCGCACAGAAGATGGGAGAGCCCCAGCCATGACCACCAAGAGCTTCGGACAGCGCATCAAGCGCAACGAGGACCCGCAGCTACTCACGGGCCGCGCCCAGTTCGTGGACGATGTTCACATTCCGGGCATGCTCCACGTCGCCTTCAAGCGCAGCGACTACGCCCACGCCCGCATCACCGGCATCGACCTGGAAGCGGCAAAGTCCATGCCCGGCGTCGTCGCGGTCTACACCGCTGAGGATCTGGGTGATTTCTGGCAGCCCTCGCCGCTCCTGGTTCCCCCGCCCCCCGCCGAGCATGTCGTCTTCAACAAGCGCACCAGCGGCCAGCTTGCCAGGAGCAAAGTGCGCTTCGTGGGCGAGGCCATCGTCATGGTCGTCGCGGAGAGCCGCTACCTGGCCGAGGATGCGGCAGAGACCATCATAGTCGATTACGAGCCGCTGGATGCTGTCGTAGGACTAGAGGCCGCGCTCACCGAAGACAGCGCGCTTGTCCATGAGGATGTTGGCTCGAACATCGGCGCGCATGTTATTCAGCGCAAGGGCGACTATGACACTGCCCGCGCTCAGGCCGACCTAGTGATCTCGCGTCGCCTGCTCTATGACCGGGGCACCGCCGCACCGATGGAAACGCGCGGCGTCGTCGCCCACTACGACCACCTGGCGCGCCATCTCACTGTCTGGGACTCCACGCAGGCTCCAATTCCGATTCGCAACGGGCTGGCCGCCATGTTTGGCCTCTCCGAGCGGCAGGTGCGCGTGATCGCGCCCTTCGTCGGCGGCGGTTTCGGGCCAAAGGTGATGATGTTCTACCCGGAAGAGACGCTCGTTCCCTGGGCCGCCATCAAGCTGGAGCGTCCCGTCAAATGGATCGAGGACCGGCTGGAGAACTTCTACGCAATGACGCACGAGCGCGGCCAACTCCACGACTCGGAGATTGCGCTTACCAAAGAGGGGAAAATCCTGGGCGTGAAGGATGTGTTCCTCCATGACACCGGGGCCTACATTCCCTACGGATTGACGGTCCCGATCAACACCCAATGTACGCTGCTTGGCCCGTACGTCGTGCCCCACTACTACACGGAGTTCAAGGCACTCTTCACGAATAAAACAGTGGTCACGCCCTACCGGGGGGCCGGGCGGCAGCACGGCGTCTTCGTCATGGAGCGTCTCCTTGACATCGCCGCGAAAGAGCTGGGCATGGACCCGCTGGAACTGCGCCGCATCAACTTCATCCAGCCGGAGCAATTCCCCTGGTGCAACGAGATCATCTACCAGGATTTCACCAAGCTGACCTACGACAGCGGCAACTATGAGCCTGTTCTTGACAAAGCCATGCGCATGATTGGTTGGGATGAGTGGCGGCAGAACGAGCAGCCCCGCCTCCGCGCCGAGGGGCGCAAGGTTGGGATTGGCCTAGTCATGTACGTCGAGGGGACAGGCATTGGCCCGTACGAGGGCGCGCGCGTGCAGGTGGAAACCACTGGGAAGGTCACCATCGTGACGGGCATCGGGACTCAGGGGCAGGGCCACTACACCAGCTTCGCCCAGATCGCGGCAGATGCGCTGGGGGTGCCGATGAAAGACATCTATATCTCGACCGGCGATACCGGCCAGTTCAGCTGGGGCGTAGGCACCTTCGCCAGTCGCGGCGCAGTCGTCGCGGGCTCAGCGGTCTACTCCGCCGCGCAGATGGTGCGTGAGAAGGCACTCAAGCAGGCCGCCGAGCACCTGGAGGCCAGCGAGGCCGACATCGAGCTGGTCGATGGCTTCGCGCAGGTGCGCGGCGCGCCGGGCGCGCGCGTTCCGCTGGCAACGCTCGCCGCCAGCGCCAACCCGCTGCGAGGCGCGGTCCGCCCTGGCACCGAACCGGGCCTGGAGGCAACGGCCTACTTTGGCCCGCAGATGGGCACCACGGCCAGCGGCGCACACGCCATGATCGTCGAGGTGGACCCCGAGACCTACCAGCTCAAGATTCTCAAGTATGTGGTCGTTCACGACTGTGGTCCCCTCATCAACCCGCTCATCGTGGATGGTCAGGTGCATGGCGGCGTCGCGCAGGGCATTGGCAACGCCTTCTACGAGCAACTGATCTATGATGAAACCGGGCAGCTGCTCAATGCCTCCTTCATGGATTACCTCCTGCCGACCTCCACCGATGTGCCGCGCATGGAACTGGGCCACGAGGAAACCCCCTCGCCCCTCAATCCCCTTGGGGTCAAAGGCGCGGGCGAAGCTGGGGCCATTCCCGTCGGTCCCCTCTTCGCCCAGGCGCTGGAAGATGCGCTGATTGACAGCGGGCTTGAGATTTTGGAGATTCCGCTCAGCCCCAGCCGCCTCTGGGAACTGGTCGAGGGGGGCGACGCGTAACAGCGCCGTAAACGTTTGCCTTTATGCACTTTTCCTCTATAATCACCCAACCTGCCTGCCGCCAGGCGGGTTCTTTTTTGCATGGTCACAAATCGGAGATTGCAGTCGCGTCTCTTCACAAGGAGTTTTTCTCACATGGTCAAAATTCGTCTGCGCCGCACGGGTAAGAAGGACCAGCCCTCTTATCGCATCGTTGTGGCGGATAGCCGCTCTCCCCGCGATGGTCGCTTCATCGAGAACCTCGGCCACTACAACCCCCTTACCGATCCTGAGACCGTCAAGTTTGACCGGGTGAAGGCTCTACAGTGGGTCGCTAAGGGTGCCCAGCCCACCGAGGCCGTGCGCCGGATGCTGAAGAAGGCGGGAGTCTACGATGCCCTGCCCCGCTTCCACGCTGGCGAAACCCCCGAGCAGATTTTCGGTGCCGAGGCCGTGGAAGGCTAAGAAATGCAAGAGTTGATCACCTACATCGCCAAGAACCTGGTCGATAATCCCGAGAGCGTCCAACTGGAGGAGCGCTCCCGAGGTCGAAATTATGTCGATCTCTACCTCCACGTTGAGCGTGAGGATATGGGCCGCGTGATCGGCAAGGGCGGGCGCGTCGCTAACGCGATGCGTAGCCTCGTGCGGGTTGCGGCCATCAAACAGGGCAAACGGGTGAACCTGGAGATCCGCTAGATGTCCGAGGACGAAGAATGGATCACCATCGGTAAAATTTCCTCGGCGCATGGGATCCGGGGCGAGGTAAAACTTAGCCTCTTCGTCGATGAGTCAGATTTTTTAGCTGACCTCGAGATACTCTTTCTCGAAGGGCGACCCCGCAAGGAGATCGCGATCAAACAGGTGCGCCTCCAGCAGACTCAGGCCATCCTTCATATTGCAGGCGTCGAGGACCGCAACGAGGCCGAGCGGCTCCGGGGCCGTCTGGTATCGATTCCCCTCTCGTGGCTCCCCGCCTTGAGTGAGGACGAATATTACGTTGCGGAGATCATTGGCCTCTCCGTCGAAACAGCCGAGGGCGAGCGCCTTGGTGAGGTCGCCGAGGTCATGTTTACGGGCGCGAACGAGGTCTATGTGATCCGTGGCGGTGAGCGCGGCGAGATTCTCCTTCCCGCTATCGAGTCTGTTATCCAATCCGTTGACCTTGAGGCAGAGCGTATCCTTGTGGTAGTGCCGGAAGGCTTGCTCGATTAAACGTGACCAGCACGACGTCTTGTGACTGCGGCGGCCTGCCCGCCGCAGTTTTTATTTGTCCGACCCAAGCCGCGCAAAATCTTTGACACTGTAAAAATCGCTGTGGTATGCTTGCGCCCAATCTCGCGGCCGCTGCCAATGGGGAACCATGTCTGACCTGGTATACTGGATAGCCTTCAACCGAGTGCCCGGCGTTGGCCCTGCCCGACTCCGGGCACTGCTAGAGTTCTTCCACGACGATCTACAGGTGGCCTGGGAGGCAGATTCCTGGCTGCTCGCCCGCGCGGGCCTTGACCGCCGCACCATCGAGAGCCTGCTGGAAACGCGCAACACGCTTCGGCTGGAACGCGAGCTGTCACTGATCGAGGAGCACCAGGTCACCGTACTCACCTGGGCAAGCCCTGACTACCCACGCCTGCTGCGCCAGATTCCTGGCTCTCCTCCGGTTCTTTATGTGCGTGGCACCCTTCTTCTGGAAGATGAGTGGGCCGTGGCGATGGTCGGAACGCGGAACGTGACGCCCTACGGACGCCAGGTGACCGAGTCGCTGGCGACGGGGTTATGCGCGGCCAATCTGACGATTGTCAGCGGCCTGGCGCTTGGGGTAGATCGCATTGCCCACCAGAGTACCATGCAGGCCGGTGGGCGAACCATCGCCGTTCTGGCCAATGGGGTGGAGCGTCCCTACCCTGCCAGCAACCGTCGGCTGGCCGAGATGATTGTCTCCGAAAAGCAGGGCGCGCTGGTGAGCGAGTATCCTATTGGTACCCGCCCCGAGGCAAGCAACTTTCCCCCTCGTAACCGCATCATCAGTGGTCTCTCGCTGGGAACCATCGTGGTGGAAGCGGGCGAGCGGAGCGGCGCGCTGATTACCTCGCAGAACGCGCTGGAGCAGGACCGGCAGGTATTTGCTGTGCCAGGCAGTATCTTCAGCCCGGCTAGTCGGGGAACCAATGACCTGATCAGCCAGGGGGCGATTCCTGCCCTCTCGGCCGAGACGGTGCTACGGGCGCTTGATGTGCAGATGGCAGAACCGCAAAAAGTCGTCCGCCAGGTGGTCGCCATGAGCGCCACCGAGGAGCGTCTTCTTTCCGAGTTAAGCAGCGATCCCCTCCATGTCGATGATGTGGGGCAACGCTGCGGCATTGCCGCCGCTGACCTGAGCAGCACCCTGGCTCTGCTGGAGCTGAAGGGTATGGTCCGGCAGGTGGGTGGCATGATGTATGTAAGGATTCTTTGATGAGCCACACAGACCTTTACGCTTTGATTCTGGCAGGGGGCGTCGGAACCCGCCTCTGGCCCCGCAGCCGGGCGACACTGCCGAAACAGATGTTGGATCTGACCAGCGATCTCACCATGCTCCAGCAGACCGTCGAGCGTATCCGGGAGATTATTCCGCCCGAGCATATCTGGGTGATGACGAACGCGGAATATGTGGACCTGGTGCGGGAGCAGGTGCCGGACCTGCCACTGGATCATATCGTGGGCGAGCCCAGTCCGAAGGGAACCGCTCCTGCGATTGGTCTGGGTGCGCAGTATGTTGCCAGAATTGCCTCCCAAGGAACCATGTTTGCCCTACACGCCGACCACTTTATCTCAAATGAGGCAGGGTTCCGGCAGGCGATGCTGGCAGCAGCAGAGGTCGCCAGAGAAGGGTGGCTGGTCAATCTGGGGGTTCAGCCTGATCGTCCCGAGACGGGGTACGGGTATGTCGAGTTAGGCGACAGCCTGGGACTATTTGCGGGGCAACCAGCGCACAAGGTGCTTCGTTTCCGAGAAAAACCAGAGATCGAAAGCGCGCGTCAGTATGTAGAGAGTGGGCGTTATCTCTGGAATAGTGGTATTTTCTGCTGGCGGGTGGATGTCATTCAGCAAGAATTTGAGCGACTTCTGCCCGAGATCCAGCAATCGCTCCAGCGCATCGGTGCGGCGCTGGGCAGTGAGCATGCCGGTGAAACCTTGCGCGAGGAATGGGAGCATCTCCCCCGCGAGACGACGATTGACCGGGGCATCATGGAGCACGCCGCGCGGGTGGCAACAGTGCCAATCAGCGTGGGATGGAACGATGTGGGGGCATGGGACAGTCTCGCCGCCCTGATCCCGCCGGATGGACAGGGCAACCGCATCACAGGCACGGGCGATACTGTTGTCTTGGACTCGAAAAACATTTTCGTCTACAGTGAAGAGAAGCTGGTCGCCATCGTAGGGGTGAAAGATTTGATTATCGTCGATACCGGGGATGCCCTGCTCGTCATGCCCCATGACCGGGCGCAGGAAGTGAAGCAGATCGTAGAGCAACTCCGCCATCGGGGCCGCACGGACCTGTTATAATTGTGACACCTTCCGAGCTATTTCTGGCCAATCGTCGCGATGCACTTCTCCTTCTTTTGCTACAGGGAGGGGTTCTGGTATGGGG
>JACCSL010000347.1 GCA_013812995.1 Ardenticatenales bacterium
ACGGGATACCCTTCACCTTTCCCCGGCTATAAGTTGGCTATCATGGTTATCCGCGCCCAAGCGGCGGCTGGGCTTTTGGCCGCAGTGGTACTCGGATACAACCCGCTGGGAAGTCCCAGCCATCCCGGTCGGATTTCCGATGGATACCACGGCGGAACCCGCAGAGATTCCCCCACGTTTTCAGGCACTCCTTGACCGAGGGGAGAAGCCGATTTTGATTACAGGGGGCACCACGAAACTATTGGTGGGAACGGAGCTGTTTTCCGCGAGTATGGAAGCTTGTCGACTGTTAGGTCGCTCAGGCGTGGTGGCGGCCCAGCATCGGAATGTCCTGCCTGAGCAACTCCCGGACCGAATCGAATGGTTTGATTACCTGCCCTTTGCCAAGATCATGCCCCATGTGGCAGTGCTGATTCATCATGGAGGAATCGGCACCTTCAGCCATGCCCTACTGGAAGGCGTCCCGCAGGTGATTTATCCGAACTATTCGGATGGTCGCCACATGGGAGAACACCTCCAGGCCCTGGGCGTGGCCAAAACCCTCTCGCCAAGTCAGTGGACCCCAGAGGCTGTCGCGGCCGCTATTCGTGAGATGATGAGTGAGGAGGTGGGTGAGGCCTGTCAACGGGTCGCGCGGCTCACCGCCCAAAACGATTTTGCAGGCACAATCGCCCCGCTCATCGAAGAGGTGGTTGGGGACCCGAGGTTCGTCGTCACGAGCGAGGAGCTGACTCGCGCTTCCCGAGCGTCTGGTGGAAATACAGGGACGCAACGGGATACCAAGCGAAGACAGGCCGATGTGAATGACACCAGACTCGACCATCTCTCGGCGGACAAGCGCGCTGCCCTGTTACAGATGCTCAGAGATAGAAAACGGAATACCAGCAACCTCTAAGGATTGAAGCTATATGTCTGACAGCAGAGATGCTCTCCGAAATCTGCCTCCTGAACAACTGTTGTTGTTGAAAAAACGGCTGAAGGAGGCGAAGGAGGCCGCTACGGGTGGCGAATCGCTGAGCGTGTTGCGCGATGACGATAATCTCCCTTTATCTTTTGCCCAACTCCGTATTTGGTGGATGGGCCAGCTCGCCTCAGAGAGCACCCTCTACAACACATCGGATACTCTCTACCTGACAGGGCCGCTTGATATCTCAACCCTGGAGTATTCTATCGACAAAGTTGTTCACAGACACGAGGTCTTGAGGACAACCTTTGAGCAGATCAATGAAGAGCCCCGGCAAAGAATCCACGAGCGGATGACGGTCCCGCTCTCGGTGATTGATCTTTTCCATCTTTCGCCAGCGCAACATGAACTTGAGATTCAAAGAACGGTCGATGCACTGAGCCGACAGCCGATGGACCTTCAGCACGGCCCGTTGTTGCAGCTCTACCTGTTGCGGCTGGGGGCACAGTCGCATGTGTTCCATATCGTGGTCCACCATATCGTAACGGACTCTATGGATGTATTTATCCAGGATCTCTTTCGTTATTACGAGGCTGCAATGACGGGTCAGCCTCCCGCCTTGCCAAAATTGACGATGCAATACGCCGATTTTGCCATCCGGCAGCGCCAGCGTTTGACCGGCAGCCGCGCGGCAGCGTTACGCGACTACTGGCGGGCCCGACTGGCGGATGCTCCCTCCTTGCTGGAATTGCCCACGGATTTGCCGCGCCCGCCCGCCAAATCCTATCAAGGGGCGAATTATATCTTTACCCTGCCTCCCTCTCTGACAGACGCGTTGAAACAGCTGAGCCGGCAAACCAATCTTACCTTGTTTGCCACGATGCTGACTGGTTTCCAACTCTTGCTCTATCGTTATTCTGGACAAGAGGACTTCTGTCTGGGAACTCCCATCTCGCAGCGATTCGAGGAGGAGCTGGCACCCCTCGTGGGCTTGTTTACCAACAACATCGTCCTGCGCTGCCGGTTGGACCCGGCGACCCGTTTTATGGAGCTGTTGCAGCAGGTTCGTGTGGCGTTGCTGGATGTATTTGGCCACGCCGATCTTCCCTTTGAGCAACTCGTTGATCTGGTGCAACCCAGGCGAGACCTGAGTTATACACCCCTCTTCCAGGTCATGTTTGCGATGCAGGAGGTACTGGTCTCCGAGCAGATAGGGCAGATTCAGCTCAGCCGTCGGATGTGGGCAGATTCAGGGCAAGCCAAGTTTGACTTGCTCTTGTATATGTGGGAGCGGCCTGAAGGATTGACGGGGCTCTTCGAGTACAGCACAGACCTGTTCAAAGAGGAGATGCTGGCACACATGGCCAGCCACTTCGAGACGCTTCTCACGGCGATTGTCGACGACCCGAAGCAGCGCCTCGATGCCATCCCCCTGCTGACGGAATCGGAGCGGCACTATCTTCTGACGGCCCAGAATCAGACAGAGAGCGACTGCGATTTAAGCCAAACCGTGCTCACTCATTTTGAAGAGGTGGTGCGGTGCAACCCAGATCGCCTCGCCCTGGTAAGCGATGAGGAGCAGCTGACCTATGCTCAGTTGAACAGCCGCGCCAACCAACTCGCATGGTATCTTCGGTCGCAGGGTGTTGGGCCGGATGTCGTGGTGGGCGTTTGCGTCGAGCGTTCCGTTGAAATGGTCGTCGCCCTGTTGGGGATATTGAAGGCGGGGGGGGCCTACCTACCCCTTGGGGTGGACCTACCACCGGGGCGTCTGAACGCGATACTTCGGGATTCATCGGCGGCGCTGCTCCTTATCCAACAGCGCTTCGCTCCTCTCTTGCACGGAATGGGGCATCGTATCTTTTGCCTGGATAGCTCCCACTCCCTCCTCGACGCCATGGACGAGAGCAACGTACCTCAGGAAAGTCACCCCGCCAACCTGGCCTATGTGATCTATACCTCGGGGTCGACAGGGCAACCCAAAGGGGTCATGAATACACAAGAGGCGATACTCAATCGCCTCTTGTGGATGCAACGACGCTATGGCCTTGGGGCGACGGATTGTGTTTTGCAGAAAACTCCTTTTACCTTCGATGTTTCCGTGTGGGAGTTTTTCTGGCCGTTGATGGTTGGCGCGCGCTTGGCACTGGCAGCCCCAGATGGGCACAAGGACCCCGCCTATTTACGAGATGTGATCCTGCGGCATCAAGTCAGCTGTATCCATTTCGTGCCATCGATGCTTCACTTTTTCGTGAGGCAGAAGGGGGTAGAGGTATGCCAGAGTTTGCGGTATGTGATATGTAGCGGGGAAGAGCTGCCATACATGTCGCAGGAACTGTTTTTTGCGCGCTTCCCTGCAACGGAGTTGCACAACCTGTATGGACCCACAGAGGCGGCTATTGATGTATCCTCCTGGGAATGTCAGCGGGCCACGGAACCTCAACGTATCCCAATCGGTTACCCCATCGACAATAGTCAACTGTACGTCTTGGATGATCGTATGGAGCCGGTGCCTTCGGGGGTTTCAGGAGAGTTGTACATCGGGGGGGTGGGGCTGGCGCGGGGCTATCTGAAGCGGCCAGAGCTGACCGCGGCGCGGTTCGTGCCGAACCCGTTTGGGGAGGCGGGCAGCCGACTATACCAGACGGGAGACCTGGCGCGCTACCGCGCGGACGGGGCGCTGGAGTTTCTGGGACGGCGGGACTCGCAGGTGAAGCTGCGCGGCTTGCGCATCGAGCTGGAGGAGATCGAGCACACCCTGCGCCAGCACGCAGCGGTGAGCGCAGCGGTGGTGAGCCATGCGCTGGACGAGAGCGGTGGGCAGCTGATCGCCTACCTCGTGGCGCGCCCGCCGCACGCCCTGTCGCCGAGCACGCTGCGCGAGTTCCTCCGCCACAAGCTGCCCGAGTACATGATCCCCGCACGATTCGTGTTCATGGACGCCTTTCCCCTCACCTCCAGTGGCAAGATCGATCGCCACCACTTACCCCTCCCGC
>JACCSL010000351.1 GCA_013812995.1 Ardenticatenales bacterium
GAGATAAAGAGCACCGGTACATAGGGCATGAACGCCAGCTCCTCCCGCACATGCTTCTCGTAGTCGATCATCGTGTAGGTGTCCTTCTCGATCAGATCCCACTTATTGACGAGGACCACCACACTCTTGAAGTTCTCGATGATATACCCGGCCACATGGGTATCCTGCGCGGTGACGCCCTGAGAGGCATCAATGAGGAGCAGCGCCACATCGCAGCGCTCCAGCGCCTTGATGGCGCGCAGCACCGAGACATACTCGACCCCCTGCTCGACCTTGCCCCGGCGGCGGATACCCGCCGTGTCGATCATCGTGAAGGTCTCCCCCTCCCAGGTGAGTTCCGTATCGATCGTGTCACGCGTGGTGCCCGCAATCGGGCTGACCATGACGCGCTCCTCCCGGAGCATCTTGTTCAGGAGGCTCGATTTTCCAACATTGGGCCGTCCGAGAATCGCGACCTTGATGCCACTCTCTTCCGTTTCGACTGGCTCCAGCGGCGGGAGATGCGACACCACCATGTCCAGCAGGTCGCCCACGCCCGTCCCGTGATGGGCGGTGATGGGCAGCGGATCGCCCAGCGCCAACTCGTAGAACTCGACGGCGTCCATGCGCCGCTCGGCGCTCTCCGCCTTGTTCGCGGTCAGGATGATCGGCTTTTCGGTCCGGCGCAGCAGGTCGGCCACGTCGCGGTCGGCGCTGGTCAGCCCCTCGCGCGTATCCACGACGAAGACGATCACATCCGCCTCCTCCATCGCGGCCAGCGCCTGCGCGCGAATACGCGGCGCGAAATGGTCCTCGTCGCGCACCAGGAGTCCTCCGGTGTCGATAATCAGGAAGTCGCGCCCACCCCACTCACTTTCCCCATAGTTTCGGTCGCGCGTGGTGCCAGGCTCATCCTGGATAATCGCGCGTCGCTCACCAATGATGCGATTGAACAGCGTAGACTTTCCGACATTCGGGCGACCCACCAGGGCCACCAATGGTTTTCTAGACATAATGTAGCTCTCAGCTTTCAACGATTAGCGGTCAGCCATCAGCAGTCAGCATTGTTATGTCGTTTGCCGTTACTTGTGTCGTTTGTCGTTACTTTTGACTTTTGACTTTTGACCTTTGACTTTTGACTTTATTTTAAAGAAATCCGATACCCGCCCCGCTCCTCGCCCGAATCGTGAATCTCAATCTCCTCCTCACCCCAGTTCAGCGGGCCGCTTCGGTCGCCTACCACCCAGCGGCGGCGCACCAGGACCGTGGGTGGGGAGGCCGGTAGGGAGGATGGCGTCGCTGGGCGCGTGGCGAACTGCTTTAGCAGCGTCGCGCCCACACGCAGCGCCACGGCGGCAACGCCCAACGCCACGCCGCCGATGGTTGCTTTCTCGCGGGAGGAGAGGACGGGGAGCGCGCTCTTGTTCCGCACAGGCACCAGTGCGGTACTGGCCGACACCATCTGTGTGGCACAGGCTCCGCAGAATGTTGCCTTGTGATCATTGGCGGTCCCACAGTGGGGGCAAATTCTTGGCATGGTGAGGGCGTTCCTTTCCTGGCGGTACTCTACCCCAGATGTGGTTGGTTCATAGTAAAACGTAAAACGTAAAACGTAAAACGTAACTGCTTCTGACGGAATTTGTGGTATGGAAGAGGGGAAGCGTGCCATGCGCGCCCTCACCCCCACGGCGCTTCGCTCCGTGTCCCCTCGCCCGATATCGGGAGAGGGGCGGCCGAAGGCCGGGGAGAGGGCCACCACGCAGAGCCACCGCTCAATCACAAATTCCATCAGAACCAGAAACGTAAAACGTAAACGGCAAGATTTATTTAAAGAGTGGAAACGTTGCTCAAGTATATTTACGTTTTACAAACATTTTTCATCACCCGCCACGTATCTTCCCGAAAAACCCTTGTGGCGAACTTACCCCTATGCTACAATGCCGCATGGCTGCGCGACACACGATTCCACTTCTCCTTGCCCTACTCCTCATGGTGGCTTTTCAGCCACTTCCTGTCGGGGCAGTTCCCCCGCTACCTCCCGAAGCCGCAACTCTGAGCGAGGATGAGCAGTGGCTCCTCTGGCAGAGCCGGGCATCCCATCCTCCTGTCAAACCAGCGGGGGAGTGGATATCTCAGGAGCTTCCCCACTTTCGCTTCTTTTTCCTACCGGGTAGTGCTGCCGAGCGCGACTGGCCGCTGATTGCGCAGGAGGCAGAGCAGAGCCTTCAGCGAGTGCTGAAGCGGCTGAATATGAGCTACGAGGAGCAGTTGGATGTCTACCTTGTGGAGCGCGTGTTCTGGCAGGGAGGCGCGGCCTATGGGGGGGGTGAGGTTCTGATC
>JACCSL010000363.1 GCA_013812995.1 Ardenticatenales bacterium
TATACCGTCTTCGAGATGCTTTGGGCACGCGATAACAGCGGCGCGCCCGCCGTGCCACTCGCCGCGATAGTCAATGTGATGCGCTGGGGCATCAACCCTTGAACAAACCGGCAATCCAACGGACCACCTGTTTTTTGACCTGCTCCAATCCGTCACTCACGGCCTGCGCGGCTGGTGGTAGAGGCGGGGAGGGTGGGCTCAGATACTGCTTCTCTAAATCCGCCAGCTCCGTGTCGTAAGGGGCGGGGTTGGAGACTTGCCCCAGGAGGTCCCGCGCCGCCCTATGCTCCTCGGCGATAGGCTGCCCCAGCTTGCCAAGCGCCTTGATGTGCTCGACGCGATAGTAGAGTTCGTCCATCACCTGGCCGGTTCCACCCACATGCTCGATCTGGTGCTGGCGGACAAGACTTGCCTTTTCCCATTCCTCGCCGTTGACATGAAAGCTCGCCAGGATGTTGTAATAGAAAAAGATAGGCCGCTCGCCCACAGATTTCGCGGTGGCTATAGCTTCTTCATAGTAGCGCTTCGCGTCTGCCTCATTGTTGTCCCGCCGCGCCAGAAAGGCCAGCCACGCCTGGCACTCGCAGAGAATATCCATCCGGTTCACCTGGCGCGCGCCCTCCGCGCCCGCCTGAGCCCACTCCTCCACGGATTTCCACTCCCGGCGATTGCTCGCCACCCGGCAGAGCAAAACATAGACACGCACCGCCTCCGCCATATCCTCGCCGCAGAGGGCGAGGTAGCGCAGCCCCAACTCCAGCGCGTTATCCCATTCCTCCATCGTCATCGCGAAGAGGATGCGCTTGGAGTGAAGCTCATACTGTGTTTCTTTATCGTCCTCGGGCACCTCGACAATCAGGTAATCCAGCAGGGCTTTGAGATCGGATGCGTACTGCCTGGCATCCAGGGCCCGATAAATCTGCACAAGGTAGATCGGAATCATGAAGCGGCGCGGGTAGCGGCGATACACGGGCTTGCGTAGCTCGACGGTGGCACGCACGGCCAGATCTAGCGCCCCTAGATAGTTGGCCTTCTCGTACATCAGCGTGCGCAGGTGCCGCTCGTCGATGGCGAGCATGACCCACCCCTCCCCCAGCTGCTCGGCCAGGGCGTGCGCCTGCTCGTAGATGGCAATCGCGCGATCCGGCTCTTTTTCCGAGAAGCCCTGCCCCTCGTAGTACAGGTCGATCAGCCGGATGCGCTGGGTGTCTTTGGCCTGATAGGCTTTTTGCCTGACCTCGTGGAACCATTCCCAATCACTCACAAAACCCCCAAATGAAAGGTGCTCATGGCAACAGCTCCTCGATGGCGGTGGTGGTGGTGCGGAAGGCTCCCGCCACATCGGCGGGCGTGAGGGTGCGTCCTGCGAAGAGGCGAGCAATCTGGTGAATCAGCGTCAGCGCCGCCTTATTCTTGGCATCGTCAAAGGTCATCTCGGAGAACTGGCGAATGAGGGGGCAGGAGGCATTGAGATAAAGCGTGCCCTTCAACTCTTCCGCGCTGACCTGCATCCGATTTTGCATGTAGTCGCTGACGAGCCCGGCCAGCGGGCCTGGCAACTCGTCGCGCTCCAGCGCGTCCCGCGTCTCGATGATGAAATCCGCATTCTTGGGGTAGATCATCATCGCGGGAACCTCCATCGGCTTGAAGGCGACGATCTTGGCCCGCACGCCCAGCTCACGGTATGCATCGAGCAAGGTCTGGTAGGATTCCTCCGGCACCGGGCGCATCAGATTCTTGGCGTCGCCGTCCATCGGCACCAGCCCCACGCTCAGGTGGCGTTGTGCGTAGCGATGGAGGAAGGGCTCCACGCCGAACCAGGCGGCCTCCACGACGGGTACATCATGCCCTTCCGCCAACAGCTTGTCCTGAAGCGATCCCAGCTCGCGGGTGGTGTAGTAGATCGTCCCCCCTGTAAGTTGGAGATAATCCGGCAGGGTAAGCTTGCCGCGCGAGGTGCGAACGGGAAGCAGGTCCGCGACCTGCTCGAAGAAATCGTTGTTCTTGGCTGCCCAACTGGTGATGATGTCGCTGTGCCCCAGAACGATCTGCTTCCAGGTGTCGGGCTCATCCCGCGCGAGACGGCGCAGGAGGGCGATCAGTTGCTGCTCGATGGCATCGCGAACGAGGGCGTAGGTCTCGTCCTGGTGTAGCGCCTCGCGGGAGGCGGTGGGCTGGAGGGCGGGGCAGTCGATGACCCCACGCACGAAGCGCGCCCACGGGGGGAGTAGCTCCCGCTCGTCATCGCAGATGAACATCTTGCGGATGAACACCTTCACATCGCCATACTCGCGCACCGAGACCGTCGAATCCGGGGGAACAAAGAGAAAGCCCTTGATGGGCAACTCCACCGTGTCATGGCCCAGGTCCGTGACCTGCTCGTGGAGCGGTAGGATGCAGATGGGATCCTCAATGTTGAAGGCGCGCTCGATGTAGTCCAATGTCGCGCGCTGTGGGTCCGATGCCTCCCAGGGCGGCGTCGTGAGGTTGACGGGCACCGGGTCGCCGTCCAGATAGATGGGGATGGGCAAGAAGTCCGCGAAGCGGCGGGCGCTCTCCTGGAGGAGTTGCGGCTGGAGGACAAAGGCGGCACTGGGCTTGATCTTCAGCTCGATGGTGCTTCCCACCTCGCGGCGCGTCGCCGGGGTCACCTCGTAATACTCGTCGCCTGTGGAGTGCCAGCGCAGCGCCTCGCTCCCCGGCTGGTGCGATTTCGTGATGACCGTCACCTCCTCCGCGATGAGGAAGGCGCTCAGGAAGCCGAAACCAAACTGACCAATGAGCTGATATGCTTCCTCCTGAGAGAGAATAGAGAGCATCTCCCGAAGCTCGCGCGTGTAGCTGCGCCCAATCGTCGAGAGATAATCACTGATATCCTCGGCGGAGAGGCCAGAGCCATTGTCGCTGATCCGTAGCACTCGCTCGGCCCGGTCAATCGCGAGGTCGATGCGCGGGCGATAGAACTGGTTTTCCTCCTCGACCGAGCGCCTCATGCAGCTATCGTGCGCATTCTGGATCAACTCTCGGATGGCGACCTGCTTGTTGGAGTAAAGATGCTCGGCCAGGACTTTCAAAAGGCCCGGCATGTGTAACTTGAAAGGTTGTTTGCTCTGCTCTTCCACCGCAATTCCTCCGCTCGTGAAACGATTGGCCTCATTCTACCTTGTTGACGCGACGCGCGGCAAGGAAAAACAAGGCACCCCAACAATGTCACGACGATGAAGACTGTGTGGAAACCGTGTGGAATCCTTGTAGAAACATGGTGGAGACGATGTGGAAATTCGATGTCCAAAAAGCTGAGAAGACGAAATTTTTAAGGATCGTCGTTTAGCCTCAGCAATCAAGCCTCCCCCTGCGACGACTCGCCAAGGCACCCGAGCGGTTGCTATTCCAGAAGCGTGGTGAGAAAATAGCGAGAGCTTGCCCTTGGAATTATTCCCCCCTCGTCTGTATTGTAGAGAGTTTAACTATGCTCACCCTCCCAGGTTATCAGGTTGATGAAGAACTTCATGCCACAATCAATTCGGTGGTGTATCGGGGCCAGCGCCAGGCAGACCATCAGCCCGTCGTTCTCAAAGTGTTGAACAAAATTTATCCGACCCCGCTGGAGCTTGCCCGTTTCCAGCGTGAGTACGAGGTGACCCGTACCCTATCCTTAGAGGGTGTGATCCAAGCCTTTGGCCTGGAGGCGCATCGCCACAGCCTGGTTATGGTCCTGGAAGATTTCGGGGCTGATTCCCTGAAACGATTGATGGAGCATCGCTCTTTCTCGCTGGAGGAAATCCTGACCATTGCCATCCAGATCACCGAGGCGCTGGCCGAGGTTCACCAGCGGCGGGTGATGCACAAGGACATCAATCCCTCGAACATCGTTTTCAACCCGGTGACGGGCCAGGTCAAGCTGATCGATTTCGGTATCTCTACAGTTCTCTCACGGGAGAAACCTTCCCTGCGCGTCCCCAACCTGCTGGAAGGCACCCTGGCCTATCTCTCCCCCGAGCAAACCGGGCGCATGAACCGGGCCGTGGATTACCGAACCGATTTTTACTCGCTGGGCATCACGTTGTACGAGTTGCTCACGGGTCACCCCCCCTTTCAATCCGGGGACCCGCTGGAGCTAATCCACGCGCACATTGCGAAACACCCTAAGCCGCCCACGGACCTGAGCCCCGCTGTCCCGCAGCCCCTCTCCGATATCATCCTCAAATTGCTCTCTAAAACCGCAGAGGAGCGCTACCAGAGTGCGTATGGCCTGAAAGCAGATCTGGAGGAGGTAAGGTCTCAGCTACAAAGCTCCGGGCACATTGAGCCTTTCCCGCTGGGGCGCTATGACAGTTCCTCGCTCTTTCAGCTTCCCCAGACGCTCTATGGCCGCGAAAAGGAGCTTGATGAGCTGCTTGGGGTTTTCGAGCGTGTGGCGCAGGGAAAGAGCGAGATGATGCTCGTGTCGGGCTATGCGGGCGTCGGAAAGACGGTTCTCATCAATGAACTCCAGAAGCCCAACGTCGAGCACAAAGGCTATTTCATCTCGGGCAAGTTCGACCAGTTCCAGCAGAATATTCCTTACAGCGCTCTCATCCAGGCATTTCGGGAGTTAATTCGCCAGCTATTGACGGAGAGTGATGAGCGGATAGCCCGCTGGCGGGCGCAACTCCAGGAGGCGTTAGGGCCGAATGGCCAAGTTATCACCGAGGTTATTCCAGAGGTGGAGCTGATTATTGATCAGCAACCCCCGGTGGCCGAGCTAAGCGCGGCAGAGAGCCAGAATCGCTTCCAGCTAGTTTTCCAGAATTTTATGGGCGTCTTCGCGCAGCCCGCGCACCCCCTTGCCATCTTCCTGGATGATCTTCAGTGGGCAGACGGAGCCTCGCTGCGGCTACTCCAGCTTTTTATGTCGGAGGAGGCAGGGCTGCCCCTTTTCCTGCTCGGGGCGTATCGGCAGAAGGAGGTGGACGCTGCCCACCCTCTCACCTTGATGCTTTCCGCGTTGGAGAAGGCAGGCACGACTGTTCCCGAGCTTTCTCTCCAACCGCTCTCCCAGGCACAGGTGACACGCTTTGTGGCTGACACCCTCCATGCCTCTGCGGAGCGTGCGGCTCCCCTGGGCGAGATGGTCTACGACAAGACGCATGGAAATCCATTCTTCGTTGGCGAATTCCTGAAATCTCTCTACCAGGAGCGGCTGCTGCGCTTCGTCGCCGCAGGGCAGGGGGACAAGCGGGGCGGATGGCAATGGGATCTGAAAAAGATCAAGCCCCAGGCCATTACCGATAACGTCATCGATTTAATGCATGGCAAGCTCCGTAGGCTCCCGGAGGAGACGCGCGACGCCCTGAAGCTGGCCGCCTGCATCGGGAACGGGTTTGATCTGGCGACGCTGGCGATGGTACACGAGCGCCCGGCGGTCGAGACGGCGGCGGCGCTGTGGCCTGCCATCCAGGAGGGATTGGTGGTGCCGCTGGGCGAGGATTACAAGCTTTTGCAGGTAGCGACCGCCCCAGAAAACGCTCAGGAGCTGCTCCAGAGCCTGGAGCTTGCCTACCACTTTTTGCACGACCGGGTGCAGCAAGCGGCCTATGCGCTGATCTCGGAGGAGCAACGGCAGATGGTTCACCTCCAGGTGGGCCGGCTGCTCCTCCGAAACAGCAGCAGCGAGGAGCGCGAGGAGCGGCTCTTCGAGATTCTGAACCACATCAACAACGGGGCATTCCTGATGACGGAGAGCAGGGAGCGGCAGGAGGTGGCGCGGCTCAATCTCCAGGCGGGGCAAAAGGCAAAGGGGGCCACCGCCTATGGCCCCGCGCTCAAGTACCTGACCAGCGGGATGGAGCTTCTAGGCAGCGAGTGCTGGCAGACGCACTACGACCTGATGCTCAGCCTCCACCTCGCGGCGGCGGAGAGCGCCTACCTTGACGGTGATTTTGCCCGCATGGAGCAGCTCGCCGCGGCAGTGTCGAGCCATGCTCGTACCCTGTTGGACAAAATAAAGATTTACGAGATAAAAATCGAGGCGGATATCGCCCAGTACAAGATGCTGGAGGCGGTCGAGCGGGCGCGCGAGGGGCTGGCGCTGCTGGGCGTTGCCCTCCCCGCGAAGCCAACCACCTTGCATACCGTGACGGGCCTCGTCAGCAGCAAGATGGCGCTCGGACGAAAGAAAATCAAGGATCTCCAGGCGCTTCCCGCCATGACAGACCCCGACAAGCGGGCCGCCATGCGCCTCTTGATGATTGCCACGGCCCCTGCCTACTATGTGGCCCCCAAACTCTTCCCGCCGATTGTGTTCAACATGGTCCAACTCTCCATCAAGCACGGCAACGCCCCCGCCTCCGCCTACGGTTACGGTGTCTACGGGGTGCTCCTCTGTGCGCTGGGCGACATCAATAGCGGGTACGAGTTCGGCCAGTTCGGCGTCGAGTTGGTAGAGCGGTTGAATGCCAGGGAGCTGAAAGCCAAGCTCAGCGTGGTGTTCAATGTCAGCGTCAAGCACTGGAAGGATCCGATTCGCGACACCCTGACCCCATCGTTGGCAGGCTACCAGCATGGGTTGGAGAGCGGGGATCTGGAATACGCGGCACTCAGCCTGAACGCCCATACCAACAATCTCTTTACCAGCGGCAGCCCCCTGCCAACCGTGCATGACGAGATGAGCAAATACGCGGCGGTTATCCGCCGCCTCAAGCAGCCTTTCCAGTTGCATACCAACCAGATTTTCCACCAGACCGTTCGCAACCTGCTGGGCCAGGCCGAGCAGCCGCATCGCCTCGTCGGCGAGAGCTTTAACGAGGATGAGCAGTTGCCCCACCTGGTGGAGGCCAATGATCGCACCAACATCTGCATGGCCTATATCTGCAAGAGCCTGCTCTGCTACCACTTCGGGGCGTACGCCGAGGCTGTGGCCCATGCAGCGGAGGCCGAGAAAGACCTGGAGGCGCTGGTCGGCACGAATTATGTTCCGGCCTTTCACCATTTCTATCAGTCGCTGGCTCTCCTGGCCGATTACCCGACACGCACCCCGCAGGCACAGAAACAGGCACTGAAGAAGGTTGCCGACAATCAGAAAAAGCTAAAGAAATGGGCCACACACGCCCCCATGAACTACCAGCATCGCCATGATCTGGTAGAGGCCGAGCGGGCGCGCGTCCAGGGGAACCACTCCGCGGCCATCGAGTTGTACCAGCGGGCGATCTCACTGGCCGGGGCCAATAAATATTCTCAGGAAGCGGCGCTGGCGAACGAACTAGCGGCACTTTACTACCGTAGCCGCCAGATGACGCAGGTGGCACAGGGCTACCTGCTGGATGCCTATCAGGGCTATCTTACCTGGGGAGCCGCTGCCAAAGTTCGCCGCCTGGACCAGCACTATCCGGAACTCTTCGCACTCCTGGCAGGGCAGGTTGCCCCAGGCAGCAAGCGGCGCACGGTCACGCCCGGCTCCATCACGGAGCACTCCGGTGCGTTGGACCTCGCCACCGTGATGAAAGCCTCGCAGACCATCTCCAGCGAGTTGGATCTGGATCGCCTGCTTGAGAAACTCATGAGCATCGTGATTGAGAACGCGGGGGCGCAGAAGGGGGTACTCCTGCTGATGAAGGATGGGGAGTTGGTAGTAGAGGCCGAGGGAGAGGTGGAGCACTCTACGGTGAGTTTGCTTCAGTCCACGCCCGTGGAGAGAAGCCGGAGTCTGTCGGCGGCCATCGTGCATTACGTGGAGCGCACCAAAGAGGATGTCGTCTTGAACGACGCGACTCAGGAAGCGCGCTTTAAGGCCGATCCGTACATCATCACCCAGCGGCCCCGCTCCATCCTGTGTACGCCCCTGTTGAACCAGGGCCAGCTCATCGGTGTGATCTATCTGGAAAACAACCTGACGACGGGAGCCTTCACCCCGGAGCACGTGGAAATCGTCCAGATGCTGGGCACCCAGGGTGCCATCTCCATCACCAATGCCCACGCGATTGAGACGCGCATCGAAAAAGAGATTCTGGAGCAAGGGGCGCGCGACCTGGCCGAGCTGAATGCCAGCAAAGACAAGTTCTTCTCCATTATTTCCCACGACCTGCGCGGTCCTTTCGGAACCCTGATGGGTTTTTCCGAACTCATGCTCTTTCAGTTGGAGAAGATGGAGCCTACCGAAGTCAGAGAGATGGTGGAACTCATTCACTCGTCAGGCAAGAATGTTATGGCTCTCCTGGAAAACCTCCTAGAGTGGTCCAGGCTCCAACGGGGGCACATCAATGTGTACGGCGCGACCATTCCCCTTGAGGCCCTGATCCAGCAGAATGTGGCTCTCATGGGGGATACCGCGCGGAACAAAGAGATTCGGCTGAGCTATGAGGTTGACAGCTCGCTCAGGGCCTATGCGGACGAAAATATGATCAATACGGTCGTTCGCAACCTGATCAACAATGCCATCAAGTTTACCCAACCGGGCGGTCAGGTACGAGTCTCAGCGACGGCGCGCGAGGCAACGATTGAGGTGGCTGTCTCGGACAATGGCGTTGGGATCAGCGAGGCAAATCTGTCCAAGCTCTTCCGCATTGATGTGACGCATAGCACCACGGGTACGGCCAAGGAGCATGGCACGGGGCTGGGGTTGATTCTCTGCAAGGAGATGATCGAGCAGAATGGCGGGCGCATCTGGGTCGAGAGTGTCCTGGGGGAGGGCTCTACCTTCTGCTTCACCGTGCCCAGGCTGATGTAAGCATGGCTCAATCAGATTGTCGGCTATGGCTTTGGTCGTCCCAAGGTTGACGGCGAGTAGAGCTCCCTCGTAGAATCTAGTGGTCTGTCAGGCGTGAAGTGATGGAAAAGGAAGTAGGGAAGGGTTGTTAAAACGTAACTGGTTCTGCTGGAATTTGTGGTTGAGGGGTGGCTCTGCGTGGTGGCCGTCTCCCCGGCCTTCGGCCGCCCCTCTCCCGATATCGGGAGAGGGGACACGGAGCGAAGCGACGTGGGGGTGAGGGCTCGCATGGCACGCTTCCCCTCTTCCAAACCACAAATTCCGTCAGAAGCAGAAACGTAAAACGTAAAACGTAATATGTCCCCTGAGACCACCGAGTGCGGGAGCGAGGTCGTTTTACGCATTACGTTTTACGCTCTCATCAAATGACACTTGACGCTCCACTAGGCATCATTGACTTCAGAAAGTCGGTACCATGCTTGTCCTCTCAGGCTACCAGGTTGGCGAGACGCTTCATACCACGACGAATTCCATTGTCTATCGCGGCCAGCGCACCGCTGACCAGAAGGCAGTGATTCTCAAGGCTCTGAACAAGGTGTACCCAACGCCGCTGGAGCGCGCGCGCTTCCAGCGGGAATACGAGGTGACGCGGCAGCTCCAGGGGACCGGAGTGATTGAGGCAATCGACCTTCTGCCCCATCAATATAGCCTCGTGGTGGTGCTGGAGGATTTTGGCGCGCTCTCCCTGAAACAACTGATGGCAAGCCGCGCCCTCTCTGTGGACGAAGTGCTGACGTTCGCCCTCCACATCACAGAGGCCCTGGCAACGGTTCACGAGAAGGGAGTGATGCATAAGGATCTCAACCCCTCGAACATTGTCCTCAACCCGGCCACGGGCGAACTCAAGCTGATCGACTTTGGTCTGGCAACCGTACTCTCCCGCGAGAAACCCGCCCTGCACAACCCCAACCATCTGGAGGGCACGCTTCCCTATCTCTCGCCGGAGCAGACGGGGCGCATGAACCGGGCCGTGGATTACCGCACGGATTTCTACTCGTTGGGCGTGACGCTCTATGAACTGCTGACCGGGCAGCTTCCCTTCATGTCGAGCGACCCGTTGGAATTGGTCCATGCCCATATCGCCCAGCAGCCGGTTCCCCCCAGCAGCCTGAATTCATCGCTCCCCGCGCCCCTGTCGGACATCATCATGAAGCTGCTCGCCAAAACAGCCGAGGAGCGCTATCAGAGCGCCCACGGCCTGCTTGCCGACCTGGAGGAGGTGCGCCGCCAGTGGCTAGCCACCGGAAGCGCCCAACGCTTTCCGCTCGGGCGATACGACGCGTCGCCGCGCTTTCAGCTGCCCCAGTTGCTCTATGGTCGCGAGGAAGAGATCAACGATCTGATGGGGGCCTTCGAGCGGGTGAGCCAGGGAAGCACGGAGCTGATGCTGGTGGTGGGCCATGCCGGAGTAGGAAAAACCGCCCTCATCAACGAGCTTCACAAACCCATCGTAGAGCGGCGCGGCTACTTTGTGGCGGGCAAGTTCGATCAGTTCCAGCGCACCATTCCCTACACCGGCCTCATAGAGGCTTTTCGCGAGTTGATCCGCCAGTTGCTGACGGAGAGCGATGCCGCGCTAGAGCAGTGGCGCGCGCGGCTCCTGGACGCGCTCGGCTCCAATGGGCAGATCATCATTGAGGTGGTCCCCGAGGTAGAACTGTTCATTGGCGCTCAGCCACCCGTGCCCGCACTTGGCCCAATGGAGAGCCAGAATCGCTTTCAATTCGTCTTCCGCAACTTTATCGATTTATTTGCACGCCCGGAGCACCCGCTGGTGCTC
>JACCSL010000382.1 GCA_013812995.1 Ardenticatenales bacterium
GGTCCATTGCAGGGCGCAGTAGTCATTTATATAACAAACATCCAGGAAGTGGGCATAGGTGTTCTTGCTGGCATGGAAGGACATATCCTTCGTCGGCGGGTGAATGCCGCGTCCCTCTTTCCAATCAGGCAGGAACATCTGAACCTGGAAGTACTGATTGGGGGCTAGTGTGCCGGAATAGGCCCACTCGAAGTAGCACCCACCCGACTCGAAGCAGTTGACGTTTTCCTGCGGACCTATCAACGCTGGCGCGGAGGCACTCGTTGAAGGCGCAGGCGCTGCCGGGGCGGGAGCTGGGGTCTCGGGCATGGCGGTGGGCGCTGCCGGGGCCGGGGCGGCGGGGGCGGGCGCACCTGACGAGGCAAGGACACCACAGCCGATGCGGTCACCGCTGTTGCCACTAGGGTCTGTCATGTAGTCGTCGGGGCTGGCGTGGATGACGATGGCGCTGCCGTTCGCATCCATCAGGTCGGCCAACTGAAAGTTCTTCGTGGTAACCTTGTAGAAGCCATTGCCGTCGGCCAGGAACTGCATCGTCGGCAGGTCGCCCTTGTGCATTCCATGCTTCTCGCCCGTGGGGTTCCAGTGCGGACCCGCCGAGGCGAAGTTGGGGCGCGCGCACAGACCCACATCGTGGATGTGAATCCCATGATCGCCCGCGACAGGGTTGTACCCCGCCACCTGCATCTCGATCTGCACCTCACCCGTGCCAAGCGTGGTGAGGGTCGCCATGCCAACTTTGCGACCATTCACGTCCCAGATGTCGGCGGTGAGGCTCCCCATGTGGTTGGATGCCTGCGCAGACAGGCTGCCAGACAGGGTGGCAATCACCAGAAGCACAATCGTGCCAAGAAGGGTTCGTCTCAAACTCATCTACCTCTCCTCTCTGAGTTGTCAAGGATTGAGTACGGAAGCAGGGGTACTCCGCTGCCATGAGAGCTATTAAATCGCTCCTTGTCGGATTCTACAAATGACTTCTCGAGGTTGTGGATTTCTCCCTGGCCGAGCCGGACCTGGGTTCCATCATCAAGCAGATCTACAACGGTGCCCGTCACGCGCGCCGTCTTTCGAGACGCACGAGTTCGCCAAGTATCCGCTTACGATTTATCACCAGGGCAACGGCATCATGATGACGTGGCTCTTTCCCTACGCGCTCGCCTCGTTCTATCCGGCGAGCTACCTGCTGGGGCGCGAGGTGGGAGCCCTGGCCTGGGCGGGGCCATTCGTCGCGGCGGCGCTGCTCGTCATCGGCTACCGCGTCTGGCTCTTCGGCTTGAAGCATTACACGAGCACGGGGTCGTAGGGCGGCGGGTCAGGTCATCTCTTCGATATCCTGAATCGCCTCCCGAACCGCCGTCTGCGCCATCTCGTCTGTTGCTTCGCTCAGGTGAGCCCACAGGGCTTGAGCGGCGCTCTCGCGGCAGGTCGGGTTGGTCTGGCAGAGACATACCAGCGAGTTGACGGCTTGCTCCCGAACCAGCTTTGCCGGGTCATGCAGGGCATCAAGCAACGTTTGAAAGGCAATGGGGTCGCGGAGCACGCGCAGCTCGTCGATGGCCCACAGTCGCGCGCCCCTGTTCGGCGATCTGGCTGCCTGCAAACACACCTCTGTGAGGATTGCCCAATCAGGCTCAACCGCTCTTGTCGCTCATTGAAGAGCTTCCGGATGATCTCATGGGGCCAAAGCTC
The DNA here is from genome assembly GCA_013812995.1 of Ardenticatenales bacterium. Taxonomy (GTDB): domain Bacteria; phylum Chloroflexota; class Anaerolineae; order Ardenticatenales; family Ardenticatenaceae; genus JACCSL01. Next base: position 1,690 of record JACCSL010000382.1, read on the forward strand.
TCCATCCATCTTGCTACTCCGGCAAGCTGCGGTACAGCATGCGCAGCCAGTTGCCGCCGAGAATCCCCTCGATCTGGGCGCTGTCATAGCCGTGCGCGGCCAGCGCGTCACCGAGGCGCGGCAGGTCGGCGACGCTGTTGAACTCCAGCGGCACTTTATCCAGGCCAAAGCCGCCATCGAAGTCCGTGCCGATGCCCACATGCGCCGCGCTGCCCGTGAGCTGGCAGATGTAGTCGATGTGGCGCACCACGTCCGCCAGGGTAACGCCCGCGCGCCCCTGCTCCGGTCGCCAGGACTCCTTGATGAAGTAGTTGAAGGGCACAACGCCGATCACCCCATCGCGCTGCGCCAGATGGCGAATCGTCTCGTCGCTCAGGTAGCGGTCAGCGCGGGGACTTTCCGGGGCCAGGCCGCGCGGGTTGCTGTGCGAGGCGATGATCGTTCCCTGGTACTCGGCCAGGGCGTTCTGCGTGGCTTCCTCTGCGAGGTGGCTGAGGTCCAGCACCATGCCCAGCTCGGCCATGCGCCGCAGGAGGGCGTGGCCCTCGGCGGTGAGCGGGCCAGGTGCGCCGGTGCCCCCCGCGTAGCGCGTTCCCACCCATGCAGGACCGACGAGCCGCACACCCCACTCGAACCACTGCTCAATCTCGTCTGGCTCCCGCACCCCGTCCGCCCCTTCCATCAGGATGACCAGCCCCACGCGCCGCTGCTCAGGCGGACCGCTTTCCCACCCGGCGAGCAGGCTCGCCAGCTCGCCGCGCGTGGTGAGGAGTTGTAGCTTGTCGGGGTGCTCGGCGACGAGGCGATGATAGACGTCGAGTTGCGCGCGGTAGAGGCGATGCGCCTCCTCCGCGTTCTCGTAGCAGGCGCGGTCCCACTCGCCCATCCGATGATTGGTGGGCGAGACGAAGAGGGTGGCAAAGACCACCGCCACATTCCCCTGAATCCACTCCGGCCAACCGATCAGCGTCTGACCGTTGTGGAGCGCGGCCTCGCCCCCAAGCTCCCGCGCGCGGGTCTGGGCAACGGGTTGCAGGTAGTCGCGGCCAAAGGTCAGGATGTTCCAGGCCAAATCCTCGTGGGCATCCACGATTATCATAAGCTTCCTCCAGGGCGATCAGCCGTCAGCGGTTGGCTAACAATACCGCGTTCTGGCGGGAGAGGAAAAAGGCGAGGATATCCTTGGAAAGCGCCGTCATGAGTAGCCATTCAGTGGAGAGGAGCAGGAAGGCGATCACCACAGGGTAATCGCTGGAGCCCAGGGCCCGAATGTAGATCTGACCCATTCCCTGCCAGTTGAAGGTAATCTCGACGATGAGCAGGGCGCTGACCAGCGTGGGGAGCGTACGATGAACTTCAAGGAGAAGCAACGGGCAGGCATTGCAGAGCGCGCGGCAGTACAGCGCGGTTCGCGCCAGGAGTCCCTTGCCCGGTGCCATGCGGAGCGTGTCGTGGCGGAGCGCAGCGGTGAGCGACTCGTGCACCGTACGACTCCATTGGGTGATAGGCGCGGCACTCAGGGCCAGCAGGGGCAAAATCAGGTGGATGGCGGTATCGAGCCAGCTTCCCCGAATGTCCCACCCCTGACCGACCAGCGCGAGCAGGCTGCCCTCGGCGGGGGCGCTCGCCAGCAACATGCTGCTGCCAGTCGGCAGGTAGGGCAAGCCTGTCCAGCGATACCAGAGTGACTGGTTACCCCCAAAGACGATAATCAGCAGCAGACTGAGACAGAAGAGCGGATTATTGACACTCCCAGGGCTAAAGCCACTGGGATTCTCGGCAGGGGTTAGCCCCGCCGAGCCACATCGC
>JACCSL010000400.1 GCA_013812995.1 Ardenticatenales bacterium
GTTAGCACCGAGGATGAGGCGGCGTATCAGATGGCGGCGCGCGTCCCTGAGGGGGCCGCTGTCAGCACCGTCTGGGAGCTGGTGCCCCATCTCTCCCACCGCGAGCAGATCGACACACTGCTGGATCGCCCGGCGCGCGCGCCCGACTACCTGCTGCTGACTGAGCGGCCCGGCGCGGAATTCGCCCCGCTCTTCCCCTACGCTGCCCCCGATGGCTGGCCGCCCATCTACCACGAATACGCGGTTGTGGATGGGGCGGACCCCTATCGTCTGCTCCAGTTGCAGCGCAGCCTGCCGCTCGTGCCGCTGGTCGAGCCAGAGCCGCTGCCGATGCCCCTCAGTCTCGCGGCCTACGGGTGGCTGGATAGCCCGGAGCTTGCCCGGTCGCCCGCTGTCGTGGCGGGGCAGAGCGCGCGGCTGATGCTGGCCTGGCGGCGCACGGGAACGCTCGACCGCCGCTACGTCTTTTTCGTTCATCTTCTCGACCCCCGAACCCTGACAGAGAATGGGCAGCCCATGAGAGTCGCGCAAAACGATCAGGAGCCGGGCGGCGGACGCTTCCCCACCATCCACTGGCAAAGCTGGACGCAGCCGGAAATCGTGCTGGATGAGCAGCGCCTCACGTTGCCCGCCGAGCTGGCACCAGGCCCCTACGAAGTCTGGGTGGGAGCCTACGAGCGGGAGACGGGCAGCCGCGTCGAACTGGGCGGGCCGGGTCAATCCCTAGTGCGGGTGGGCATGCTTGAGGTCGTGGCGCAAGATGCTCCCTGACCGTCCGACCTTGCGCAAACTGGGGGCAGACGGGGGAGTCGTCCTGCTGTTGCTGCTGCTCACGGTGCTGTTTTTCTGGCGGCTCTGGTCCCCAAACCCGGCGGAGCGCGTGGCCTTCCCCGTGGGAGATTTCACGGAGCAGTATTATCCCCTGCGCCGCTTCGTGGCGGGAACACTCAGCGAGGGGCGCTTGCCTTTCTGGAACCCGTATATCTTCGGGGGGCAACCGGGGCTCGCCGACCCACAGGCCGCCGCGCTCTATCCCCCCGCGCTGCTCAATGCGCTGCTGTGGGGGGCCAGCTTTCCCCTGGCCGCGCTCCAGGCGGAGGCGGTGGCTCACATTGCCCTGGCGCTGGTGGGAACGTATCTCTTCGCGCGCCTTGCGCTGTCCCTGGAGCGGCTCCCCGCGTTGGTGGCGGCGGTCGCCTTCGGCTTTGGCGGCTACATGACAGGCTTTCCGCTGGAGCAGATCACCATTCTGGAGAGCGCGGCCTGGCTACCCTGCTTTCTCCTTGCCCTTCACGGGGCCAGCCCACGACTGGGGGCACCGCTGGGCCAACGCGTGTGCGGCGCGGCGCTCGCGGCGCTATTCCTGGGGCTGGCGCTGCTGGCCGGTCACCCGCAGACAGCGCTCTATCTATGCTACCTGGCCGCTGCCTACGCGCTCTTCCAGATCACGCAAGCGCCGCTGGCGCGCTCGCAGCGGCTGCTGGCCGGAGGGCTCCTGGTGGTGCCCTTCGTGCTCGGCGTCGGGTTGGCGCTGATGCAACTGCTGCCGACCACGCACTTTATCTCGCTCTCCACCCGGCAGAGTCTGGATTATGAATTTGTCCAGAGCGGGCTGAACTGGGAGGAGATGCTTGGCCTCTTTTTGCCCAAGGTCGTCGGGAGCACACCACTTTATGTAGGGATTGCTACCCTGCTCCTGGCTCCCCTGGGCTTGCTGGACAAAAAGCAGCAGCCTGAAAAACGCTTTTGGCTCGGGGTGGCGCTGCTAAGCATCCTGCTCTCCGTGGGGGGGAACAGCGCGCTCTTCGATCTGTTCTACCTGGGCCTGCCCGGTCTGGGGCAGGTGCGCAGCCAGGAAAGAGTGCTGCTTCTCTGGAGTTGGAGCCTGGCGCTGCTGGCGGGCTGGGGGGTTGCACTGCTTGCCAGTGGCGACTACCGTGTTTGGGTGCGCCGCTATGTGCGCTGGTTGGCAACGTTCGCGCCAGGGTTCTTGTTCATCTGGGTGGTGCTCTGGTGGATGCGAGGTCTCGCCTTCGCCCGCTTCGAGATCGTTCTGGAAGTCTTTCTGGCCTTCTTCGAGCGGTACAGCTTCTTTTTCGTGCTCTGGCTGCTGGGCAGTGGGCTGCTGGCCTGGCACGCCTATGGCAGCGAGGAGCCGCGCCGACCGCTCCAGCCGCTTCTTTTTCTGATGCTGCTTCTCCTCGACCTCTTCACCATCAACCGCGCGCCTCATATTGGCGGCCCCGCAGAGCAGGCCCTTGCGCCGCGCGATGCGGTAGTCGACGCGCTCTACGCGTGGCAGGGCACGGCTCCGGCGCGGGTCTCGGTCGTCGGGGAGCCCAGTGTGCGCGGCAATGATGGAATGCGCTGGGGCTTTCCGCTGCTGAGTGGCAATGAGCCGCTCCGGCTGGCCGATAGCGAGGCGTTCTTGCAGCAGGCTCCGCCCTGGCGGCAGATTCAGAGTCTGGCGGTGGGATATGTCCTGGCAGATCGAAACCTGGCCGAGAGCGACACAGCCGCCTTCGAGCATCTTGCCACTGCCTCCCCCACCTCTCATCTCCTGCGCGTGCGTCCTCTCATGCCTTACGGGTGGGTGGTGGCACAGACAGAGGTCGTGCTGGACAAGGCTGATCTCTATGCCCGCTTGCAGGCAAATGAGTTCGATCCCTATACCACGGCGCTGGTCGAAAAAGATGTTCCAGGGCTAGCGGCGCTGTCGCAGGGGCAGGTAACCATCGAGAAGCGCGCGCCAGGCTGGCTGGAAGCGAGGGTGGTGATGCCTGAAGCGGGCTCCGGTCTGCTGCTGGTAGCAGAGACAGCCATCGAGGGATGGCACGCGGACGTTGATGGCTCGCCCACGCCCTGGCTGCGCGCCAATGGATGGAATCTGGCAATCCCCGTTGAGGCGGGCGAGCACACGGTGATGCTGCGCTACGAGCAGCCTGGCTGGCGTTTAGGGCTCCTGCTATCGTCAATCAGTCTGATGATCGTTCTGGCGATGGCGGTCTGGGGTGGCTGGACGTGGAGGAACTCATCTTATGGATAAACTACGAAGCGGGTTGCTCCTTCTTCTCCTGGCCGCTTTTCTGATGGTTCCGGCGCTCACACAGCCCATCGAGGAAACGGGCCACGATTCGGCGGTGGTGCATATCTATCGGGCCGTGCTTTTCTCCGAGGCGATCTCGGATGGAGTGCTCTATCCGCGCTGGGTGCAACAGGTTCACCTCGGGTTGGGTGGCCCTCTCTTCACCTTTCAGAGCCCGCTCCCCTACTACGCGCTGGATGTTCTCTATCGACTGGGCGTTCCGCATCCCATCGGGTGGCGGGTGCTGATGGCGGGCGGGGTGCTCGTGGCGGGCGTGGGAATGTATCTGCTGCTCCATCATCTCACCAGGCGGCGCTGGCCCGCCGTGGCGGGCGCGATGGCCTACCTCTACGCGCCCTATATGATTCGCGACCTCTTTGATCGGGGCTCCAACGAGGTTTACAGCCTTTTTCTCTACCCGTGGGTCATCTGGGCGCTGCTCCGACTGGCCGCGCAACCCTCGGCGGCTCGCTTTGCCCTGGCCGCGCTGCTCTGGGCGGCCTGCATCGGGGCGCACGTTCTGGGGCCACTGATGCTGGCCCCCATCGTTGGGCTCCTGGCGCTGGCGCTGTTCTGGCAGAAGCGCACGCCCCTGCCCCTGCTGGCCCTGGTGGCGGGCGGCTTCCTGATGGCTTTTGTCTGGCTTCCCATGATTCCTGAGCGGGGAAACATCCACCTGGACTGGTGGCGCGATAGCTCCTTTATTCAGCCAGCGGAGAGTCCCATCCCGCTGGACGCACTGCTGGCTCCCCCGACGCTCTACGATGTGATGCGGGACAACAACAAAGTCGGCGACCGCGTGGGTTGGGTGCATCTGCTCGTCATGCTGCTGGCCCCGGTCGCGATGCTGCTGGCCTGGCGAGCCGGACGGCGTGATCTGGCGATGACCCTGCTCGCCTCGACGCTGGGTGCCTGGGGACTCTTCTGGCTGCTCACCGACAGCTCAACGCCACTGTGGCATCTCTTCGCCCCACTGCTCCAGCTGCTGGAGTTTCGCATGAGGCTGCTGGGGCTGCTCGCGCTGGCGGTGGCGCTGCTCTTCGGCGCGGAACTGGCGCTGCTCCCCACACGCTGGCAGCGTCCCCTCAGTGGGCTCGCGGTGGCGCTCCTGCTCCTGACTTCCATTTCCTCGCTTTATGTCGAGCTGATGCACCGACATGGGGCATTTGGCTCCCCCATCACACCGGCGGAGGTACGCGCGGCGGAGTTGCGGTTGGCGGGAAACTCTTTCACCTCCTTCGGGGAAAATACGCCCCAATGGGCTCCGCGCCTGCCCGGCCCCGAGATGGCCGAGGCCGCTGTGCGCTCCCCGCTGGCGGCAGCGCCTGCCGGTGTGGAGGTCATGGATGTGTCCGTCGAGACGCAGCGCTGGCATATGACAGTATCGAGCAGCAGCGCGACGACGCTCACCCTGCATCTTCTCTACTACCCGCGCTGGGAGGCAACGGTGGAGGGGGAAAAGATTCCCCTCTCGCCCGAGGCAACTACCGGGCTGACGCAACTGGCAATCCCGGCGGGTACCCACCGTATCGCGCTGCGCTATGCGCGGCCTGTCGCCGAGTGGCTGGGCCTGGCCCTCAGCATGGCGACTCTGCTGGGGTTGGTCGGCGCGGTTGGTATGGCTACCCGGCGCGGGCAAAACGAGGCCACCCCCGTCGCGGGGTCGGTGCCAACCGGGGACAATGGAATTCCTCTCTGGCTACTGGGCGGCGTGGCCGGGCTGCTACTCGTCAAGCTTGTCATCATCGACCCCGCGACAACCTGGTTCCGCTGTGTCTCCACCATCGAGCGCGTGTGCGGCGCGCAGCAAACGGTCAATGTTCCCTACGCCGGGGGGCCACGGCTGCGCGGCTACACGCTGCCCACGCCCACGTTGGCACGCGGCGAAACCCTTGTTTTCACCCTGATCTGGCAGGGGGACGAGGCCACCAACCGGGCACCGCTCCACACCTTTGTCCATCTCATGCCCGAGCAGGAGGAGGGATGGCCGCGCAACCCCGCGAACGACACGGGGCTCTGGGCACAGGTCGACCATCAGGTGCCGGGCGATCTGCTTACGACAAACTATCTGCCCGACCGACTCTACTGGGATGAGTTTCGCATCGAGATTCCCAGGGAGACCCCGCGGGGAAACTACCGGTTACGAGTCGGCTGGTACGACCCGCAGAGCGGGGAGCAACTCGTCCCCAACCCTGCCTCCATCCACCCGCCGCTGGCGGAGCACTGGCGTGCTATCTTCCTGCCCTCCATCACGATTCGATAGATGGAATAAGTTATTTGTCACGGAGTCATCTGAAGAATCACCGTCTTGCTCAGGCTGGGGTCGCCATTGAGAGGTTGGACATTCACCTGAAGCTCAAAAGGTTGATCGGTGGGGCGCGGCGTGTTGAGGCGAAGCTGATAGCCATCTCGTAGACTATCCCCGTTCCGGAGCGCCGACGTGGGAAGCGTACCCAGCAGGAACCCCGGATAGCGCGTGGCCTCCAGGGCGTCGGCCATCTCGCCCTGCGGCCAGAGCGAGATGATATAGTCCTCTACCAGATCGTTCTCTGCCTGCCAGTATAGGGTCACGTCCAGGTAGAGCCCGGCGCGCCGCTCGATCCACTGGTAATCGTAGCCTGTGAGCCATAGCCCCTCCGCTGCCTGCTCGGAGATCGTCTGTTGCGCTGCCTGTGTGACTCTGGGGAGCGTGTCGGTGGGCACAAGAAGCTTCATCGTTTCCAGATAGGTCGGCGCGCTGAGGTAGCGCCCCGCTTGGAGTCCCTCGACAAGCTCCGGCATCAGGTCGGGGATGATGGTAAAGATATCGGTGGTGTAGTAGATCGTCTGGCCGGACGCCCAGCGCGCGCGGAGAGATGCCCGCACCGCCTCGTTGTCCTCCCCGAGTTTGTTGGGGTAGAGGGGCTCCACATTCTCCAGCTGATAGCGCGCTCTGGCGTACTGCACCGCTGCCAGCGGCGCGTGCTGGAGCGAGAGCACGCCGATGGGCTCGCCCCCCTCCGCCAGGACGCGCACCATCTCCACGACCTCCATCGCCGCTGTATCCCCGCTCTGGTCCACGCGCTCTGCCGTGGCGCGCAGGGTAGCGAAGGAAACAAGCAGAAGGAGCAGCGCCAGGCCGCTCGTCACCAATTCCCGCCGGTCCCGCGCGATGCTGCTGACACGCTGGAACAAAAACGCCAGCCCTATCACCAGCACCGCCGTGAGCGGCAGCATCATTGTGTCGACATCGTAGACATCGTAGCTCGCCCCGAAGTAAACAAAGCCTGCGCCCAGCCCCACCAGCGGAATCAGCCGCCTGTCTCGCCCCACGAGCCCCAGAGCGCCGAGCAGCACGAGGGCTATCCCTCGCATCTCCAGGCGCTGCTCGGCGAAAATCCTGGAAAACGCGCGGCTGGCCTCCGCGAGCGTGCTGGGCGGACGGACGATCTCCCACCACTCCTGTGAGCTGACCATCCCCCAGAAAAGCTCCGGCTGGGTGGCGTCCCGGTAGATGCGCCCCATCTGGCTGCTCTTGTAGAGCCATGCCGCGATGGGCAGGTAAGCGTAGAAAAGGAGCATCGGCGCGCCCGCCCCCGCCATCCACAGCAGCCGCGCGAGCCAGGGCCGCCAGCCGTCGCGCCGTGCCAGGAACATCCACAGCAGGATGAAGGGAATCACCAGTACCCCCGTCCGGTGGTGCGCGGCTTGCGCCCCGAAGGCAAGACCCAACCCGATGAGGTAAGGCCGCTCGCGCGCAGCGTGCTCCCAGCGCCACGCCAGCCAGATGGCGAGGAGCGTCAGCAGCAGGCTCAGCATATAGACCTCGGCGATGATGGCGTGACGCCAGAACATCTGCCCGGAGCCAAAAAAGAGCATCGCGCTGGCGGCGAGGAGCGTAGAAACACCCAACTCTCTCAGGAGCGCGTAGAAAAGCGCCAGCGTCGCCAGGGAGAGCAGCAGGGAGAAAAGTGTCACGCGCCAGGCGGGCTCGCTGCCGGGGGCAAGCAGCCCAACGAGTCGCACGAAAATATTCGCGCTGACGGTGTAAAACGGGTAGCCGGGCGAGTGCTCCAGCCCCCAGTACGCCCCAACGACCTGGAATTCGGCCGCGTCATCCAGTCCCATCGGGTTGATGCTACTGACGCCGGGCGGCATCGTTTGCCAATACCAGGTGCCCACGAAGAGCAGAACGATGAGCGCGGGGCTACGCAGCAGGCGCTCGATGAGGGAAATAGTTCTAGTCATCAGTGCACCCGTATCTCTGCTAGCATCAGAAAATCGCCCTCGGGGCCAACCAGCCGGGGCAAGCCCTCTATATCCGTCCGGTACATGCCCACGATCAGCCGATAAGTGCCCGGTGGAACATCCAGGGGCAGGGCGAGATTATCCGTCAGTACCTTGCCCGCCTGGAGGGAAATGGTGGGAAAAAGGCCATCGCCTGGCAGCCGGTCGCGCTGGAGCACGACCTGGGTCGTGCTGTCCAAAAGTTGCACGAAGGCGGTATAGCTCGCCTGGGGTGGTGTCTCGGCGCGCCAGGTTAGCCCCAGTTGGAGCACATCGCCTGCCGCTGCCTGCACGAGGCCATCATCGAGGGGTTCCGTGGGCGTGGCGGGCTGGAGTGCCTCCTGGGCGGGAAGCCCATGCTCGCGCTGCACCCGAAGCTCCCCGCGCACCAGGGTCATCTCGCCCAGGGAGCGCTCCCCCGGTAGCTGCTCCGCCACCAAGCCCGCGCCGGAGAAGCGAAGCAGCCGCGCCCACTCCTCCACGCGCTGCTCCTCAACCTTGTAGCCGTGCTCGCTGAGGTAGCGTTCCACGACGCGACGGCCCTGCTCGTCGTCCGCCGCCGCGCTGCGGTCTCGCACGAGCCAAAGTGTGGGGTAGCGGCGTAGGAGCTGCTCCAGCAGCCGCACATCGGCCTCCGCGAGTTGCTGGTCGATGGCGTACCAGGGCAGCGGGGCGCGCATGGTCGTCAGAAAGTAATCTGTCAGCACGGGGTCGGGCACCACCACCGCGCCATCGCAGCGCCGGGGCTCGCCAAGGGAACCATCCTGGCAAGGAACCGCCTTGAGCATGTCAGCCATCGGTTGCAGAAAGCGGTCCACCCGGTACGGATCGTAGCGGCTATCGCCCTCGCGGTACATGGTTAATAGAATCGAGACAATCGTCACCGCGACCACGGCCAGCGCGCCGCCCACGACTCCAGCCAGCGCGGGCCGTCGCCAGAGCACGACGCAGCCCAGCAGCGCCAGCCCCACGTTCAGCAGGGAGAGTAGCAGCGCGCCGGGCAGCAGCGCCCAGGTACCCTGCTCGCGGAGTTGGACCCACGCCACATCAAGCGGCTCTGTTCCCGCCAGGAGCAAGCGCAGGCTACCAAACACCGGGGAGAAAGTGGGCACCATGAAGGTTGCATCCACCGCCTCGCCGATGCCGCCCCAGATTTCGGCCTGCGCCAGGAAGTGCCGCAGCTCGTACGTCGTCGGGTTGATGCTGACGCCGATGATCTGGATGCCCACGCTGATGACGATGAGAAGCAAAATCGACCCCGCGCCGAGCCCGGCAGCGCGGGAGCCCTGTCGAATCCCTGCCTTGGCATCGCGCACGAACCACTCGAAAACAGGAGCTGTGAGCAGGATGAGAAAGGGAATCACGCCCAGCAGGTAGCGTGCGCCCCACGCCGCCCCGCCCACGCCGCCCGACCAGTAGTTGTAGCGGCTGTAGCCCAGCAGGTGCGCGCCGACAAGCAATAGAAAGGCGAGGCCCTCGACACGGTGGCGGCGCAGGAACGTCGGCGTGCCAATGAAGGCCAGCAGCAGCACTGGCGCATACCAGAAGATGCCCCGGAACGGGCTGATGGTCAGACCGAGGAGCGCGCGTCCCATGCGCAATGGGTCAGAGCTGGAGAGTTGTGGGTTGGTGGAGTAGTCCACGATGTCGCGTGCAAACAACTCAATGCCGGAGAGCGTGCGGATATAGTAAAGCTGCGTCAGAAATAGAATGAGGGCCAGGGGGATCAGGGACGCCAGCGTATCGCGCAGCCGCTCGCGGGCGCTGCCGGGGCGCTGCCACTCGTAGCCCGCCACGAGGAGCAACAATGAGGGAATCAACGCAACGCTCACCTGCTTGGTCGCCAGGGCGAGGCCCAGCCCCAGCCCGGCCAGCGCGGGCCAGCGCCACCCGCGCGGCGCGGGCGGGCGATAGCGCAGCAGCGCGTAGACGGTGACGAGATAGGCCAGGACCGTGAGGGGGTCACGAAAGAAGGTCTTGCTGTAGGACCAGGTAATCGTCGCGAAGGCATAGACGAGGGAGGCCAGCGCGCTCGTCCGCGCATCGTAGCCCAGCTCCAGCAGGCAGAGGTAAAGCATTGCGACGGAGGCCGCCGTCGCGACAGCCCCGAAGAGCATCACGGCCTGAGCGGTGGCATCCAGCGCTCTCCCCCAGAGGTAAAACGGAATTGCGAGGATGCTCTGCGCGGGCTCGTAGTTCGGCACCATCTCGCCCGTCGTCGCTAGCATCCCCACATTGGAATAATCCCAGTAAATCTGATTGGTTGTGAACTCTCGGCGCTTGACGAAGCTATCCGTGCTGCTGAACATGGCCCGCTCGTCGTTGGTCTTGAAGGCCCCCACGTAGGTCAGCAGGTAGAGCGCCAACGCCAGGAAAAAGAGTCCGACGGCCACGCGCCGCCCCTGACTGATATCCATGAATAATCCTTCGCCTCAAAGGCGTAAAACGCAATGCGTAAAACGTAAAACGGCATCCCCATTCATCACGGAACTCCCGCATTGTGCCATTACGTTTTACCCCCTGCTTTCCCTACCGGCCACGCAGCCACCTGGCCCGCTCTTTCCTGCTTCTGACGGAATTTGTGGTATGGAAGATTGGGAAGCGTGCCATGCGAGCCCTCACCCCCACGTCGCTTCGCTCCGTGTCCCCTCTCCCGACATCGGGAGAGGGGCGGCCGCAGGCCGGGGAGAGGGCCACCACGCAGAGCCACCCTTCAACCACAAATTCCATCAGAACCAGGCTCTTTCTGGAAAGCCGGGTGTACGACGCGCAAACGCTAGCCGCGCTCCAGCCCTCGCCATGCACCACGCGGGGGAGCGCTGCCCTCGCGACGCTCCAGGCAGTGCCCGCCCTACAAGCCGTGCAGAGCGAGGAGATTCAGCCGGCGCACCCGATGCAGGTGGCGCTGCCCTCCGGCGTGACGCTCCTGGGGATGGACGTCTGGCCCGCGCAGGTGGCTGTCCCTCTCCTTCCTGGCTGCCGCCAGAAATTCTGCTGGATGCGGTGCGGCTGGCCCTCCCTCCCACGCTCCCGGCGGGGCGCTACACGCTTGCCGTGGGCTGGTACCAGAGTGACACGCTGCAACGGCTACCTACCGGGACAGGCGATCTGGTACCGCTCCCGCTCACCGTGCAGGTCGAGCCGTAAAGCATCAGCGGCGACGCTGGCGCGGCAAGAAGCGAAATCGTCGCTTGGCTCTGACACGCCGCCGGGGCAGAAGTTGAGGGCCGGGCAGGCGCAGGGGCATCCCGTCGCGCATCCAATGGACAACATCACCCACGATGAGGCCAGCCAGGAGACCTCCCATGAACAGCCAGGGAATCTCCGTCAGGGTGGCGCTGTAGAGGATCAACCAGAGAAGGATGGTGAACAGGTCATGGATCAACAGCCCCTTCCAGAAGCGCATCTGACCGGCCACGCGGCGGAGCGGGGCAGAGAAAATCACCACCGGTAGAATCGGCACAGCCATGTAGAGCAAACGGCCCAGCGTGCTCAGGATGGGCAGGTGAGTCCAGGGCGAGCGGTGGGGAAAACGCAGGGCATAGGGCATCCAGAAGCCAACCCAGAGCCAGCCGAGCGGCCCGATGCGGTGCAGCATTTCCTGTTCGCCCCGTGTCAGATGGTCGATGTCCAGGTCAGGGTTCATGACCAGAGTCAACCAGCAGCCGATTGTCCCGCCCAGCCCGATGAGCAGGGCCGTGGGGAGGATCATCGTCTGGGCCGCGAACACGCCGAGGGCGAATCCGGTGGGAAGGCCGAGCAGTTTGCTATCGCTTGCGTGAACGTCGCCTGATGCCACAAGAGCCTCCTGGGATGCATAAGTGGAAAGCCACGAGTGTACCCGGGTGATGGACAAAGCAAAAGGCACGCCACTCGACGCCCGGCAGCTTCTATGTAGAAGCGTGGCACACGCCTTGCTTTCTATTACAGTGTCAAACCAATGTACCTACCGCTGAAAAGGAGCTTGCAACATCATGGCTAATGAAGACAAAAAACTCGATGCCGAAGGTAAAGTCGACGAGCTGAAGGGCAAAGTCAAGGCCGAGTGGGGCGATGCCACCGGCGATATGAGCGATCAGATCGCGGGCCGCGCCGAGCAGGTGAAGGGCAAGATGAAGCAGGGCGCTGCCGAGGTCATGGACGAGATTGGCGACGCCGCGGACGCCGTAGACGGCGACAAAGCATAACCTTACTTCCAAGCGAAAAGGCGCTCCGTAACGGAGCGCCTTTTCTTTTATTCGCCCTACAATCGTGGGTCCACCGGCTCACTCTCCAGGGCGAGGACGCCGAAGACGCACTCGTGGACGCGGCGCAGCGGCTCGCCGCTCGTGAAGCGCTCCAGCGCCTCAATGCCCAGCGCGAACTCGCGGAGCGCCAGGGAGCGCTTCGCGGAGAGGCCGCGCGAGCGCAGCCGCTCCAGATTCTCGGGTGCGCTGTACTCCGGGCCGTAGATGAGCCGCAGATAGTCGCGCCCCCGGCATTTCAGCGCGGGCTGGATCAGGCCGCGCTTGCCATAGGGAATGAAGTCTAGCGGCTTGATGACCATGCCCTCGCCGCCCTGCGCGGTCAGCGCCTCCCACCAGCGGATGCCCTCCTCGCGGCTGGCCGCGTCGTGTGGGTTTACGGTCATGTAGGTTGTGGGCTCCAGCAGTGGGCGACCCGCCGCACACAGGCGCGCGAGCGTCTCCATGTGCCAGAGATGATTCTTATCAGTGTGAACGGCTCCCTCCGTTGCCAGCAGGTGGAACGGGGCCAGCCGCAAATCAGCGACCGAGGTTACAGGCCAGCAGTAGTGGCCATATGCGGCGCTGTACTGCTCGATCATTGGCACACGGTCTGCGAAGCGGGCGGCTAGCGCCCCCACCTCGACGCCACGCTGCGTGGCCTGCGCTAGCAGCGGTAATACCTCGGGGAGCGAGGCGCGGGCAGCGGCCCCGACAGCGGCATACTGTCTGCGAA